>JAYSUN010000323.1:0-13137 GCA_043719045.1 Hyphomicrobiaceae bacterium
CAAGCAGGACGATCTGTTCGGCGCCCAGGGCCAACGCGCTGGCCAGCACATCATGCCCCAGGCTGGTGACGGTGAACGTGGCAAGCGGCAGGACATTGACAGCCAGACCCGCTCCACTCCGCGCCAGCGCGCCGATCAATTGAGACCCATGTTTCTCATCGTGGATCAGCAGGATTGGTCGCGTTCCACCAGCTCCGCGATAGGTCGACAACAGGATCTGCATCCGGCTCAAAAGGTCTGAACGCTGCGGGTACGTGTAAGAGGCAGCCCCGGTCGGACATACCGATGCGCACATCCCGCAGCCCCCGCACAGGCCAGCATCAACTCTGACATGATCGCCGTCCGGCGTGATGGCACCGGTCGGGCAAACATCGAGACATTTCCGACAGCCGACCTTTTCAGACCGCGCGTGGGCGCAGATGCCAGCGTCGTAGGCGACGTACATCGGCTTTTCGAACTCGCCTGCGAGATCGGTGGCTTTCAACAGCGCTTGCCAGACCTCGACGGGACGCGAGGGATCGGCACGCACATAGCCATCGCGACGCGCGCTGTCGGCAAACAGCGCGGGCTTGCCCGACAGGTCGATGATGATATCGCACGTTGATTTTGCGCCATTTCGCGGCAGCACGAACTCAAGATTGCCGCGTGACGAGGGTACGACGGCTGCGTAGCCATCGACTTCAATTTCGAACTTCCCGAGCCGGCCAGCGGCCTTGCGGATCTGGCCTTTTGCAATCGGAACCGATGCCACGGCAGGCGGCATGGCATCTTGAGTGTCGCAAAGCAAAATTGATACGCTGAGGCGATCGGCAATTTCAGCGGCCGCATCCAAGGTTGCTTGTCCCGCGCCGTAAACCAAGCAGACACCACTGGATGTCAACGTCGTGAGGCGGGCAGGTTCAGAGACGTAGGTCGCTTCAGCGAGGAGGGCTGCCATCTTGGGAACGGCACCGCCACTGCCCGTGGTCCAGCCTGCACGCTCTCGGATGTTGGTGAAGCGGAGTTTGGCGTCGGTTTGTCCCTTCTCATCGGCAAATTCGCGAAACAGGGGTGCCTCCTGAGTGCAGGCGATATGGAGTCGCGTACCGTTGGCAAGGGCTGCCTCAAATTGCGCAACCTGGCCGCGGCAGAGTTCGGTGTGGACAGGTATTGGTTCAGCCAAACCGAGGGCCTTGGCAAGGGCTGTTCCATCGATCTGCATCGTGCGCTGACAATTGCAAACCAGCAGCGTTTCAGTCGGCTTGGCAGTCACGGTCATCGGCGCTCCCACAGGCTGCACGGCAGCGGTTTCATCAGCCATAGCGCAGTTCCTCGCCGTTGTCTGGCTGTCTGGGGACACCGGCTTCGTTCTGAGACACGATCCGCCACGTAACGCATGCACAACTCATGTGCCCTTGGGCCGCAGCAACATCTGCTGCTGGACCCCTGGGCCAAGCACCGGACGGCGGGACGAGATCAGTCCCTTGTTCACGCCCGACCACCCGATTTCACCGGACAGGCGGCCATATTCAATTTTCGGGCAACGGTTCATGACCACACGCACGCCGGCAGCTTCAGCTTCGGTCGCAGCCGTGACATTGGCGACGCCGAGCTGCATCCAAACGACCTTCAAACCCAAACGATCTTTGAGCGCCAGCGCGTCACGGGTCACCTCGAGCGCTGCCTCCGAATTGCGAAAGATATCGACCATGTCGACCGGCCCGGCAATATCTTTGAGCGAGGCAACAACACGCTGACCCAGGATCTCTTGCCCCGCCAGCCCCGGATTGACCGGGATCACCGTATAGCCTTTGGCGAGCAGATATTTGATCACGAAGTAACTGGGGCGTGACGTGTTGGCCGACGCACCGACCATCGCAATCGACTTCACGTCATTGAGCACGGCTGCGATGTCGCCGTCATCGTAGCTATCGTGGTTCATGCTGTCTCAGCCTTTGCGCCAGCGACGGATCAGAAAACCCAATAGCAGTGACGCCGCGATTGCAGCCAGTAACCCACCGAGGCCAGTCGACCAACGCCCAACGTCGGCCCGCCGTTGTCTACGGGAGGCGGAGGCTTCTCCGAGATCAGGATAGTCACCGATGCGCATCGACGCCAATTGTTGATCGGCAAAATGTGGCACAAACCCGCTGTCCACATGGCGGGCGCGAGCAGCAACGATTTCTGACGTCTTGCTGAGATATTCGACGGTCAACACGGGCTTGCCGTCGCGCGTGAGTTGCTGCAGGAGGCCCGTGCGCTGTGCGATGTGCTGCGGCGTGTTAGCCTTGCCGGGCGCTTCCTCGCCAAACAGCAAGCTCTCTTTTCCGATGCCGTCGATCATCGCACGATATCCCGGATCGGACAACAACAGCTCGCCATTTTGAGGAAAAATCAAAAAGCCTGGCTTGGCCGCACGGCTGGTATCGGCAATGCGCTTCACGAAGGCGATCATGTCGGCTTTTGCAGTTGCGCGACCATCGGCAATGTCCTCGAGGCTTGAATCAACTTTGTCGAGCCAAACGCCGTCGAAACCAGCTTTGACAATCCGATCAAGATAGCCACCCGAGCCAACGATAATGTCCTGCCACCCCGGGTCCCAATAGCGGACGGCATAGTTACCACCCCAATCGCCGTTGAGCTTTGCGCGCCATGCCGGCTTTGACCAGAAATTCGGGATGAACCAGAGATCGTCCCACGTCTCATTCCAATAGTAGCGATAGCTTTCGGCCTCACCGATCGAGAGATACGCAAGGACAACGCGGCGCGACCCATCGGGCTTGCGTTTCAGGGCAGTCAATTCGGAGGGTGTGAGTGCCTGTTGATCGCTGCCGTCACGCGAGTAGTCAATGACGATGGCATCATAGGGGACGCTGGCCAGCCTGGCAGGCTCGAGATTGGGCAGCTGATAGCCCCATGACTTAATCCAGCCAAGAGGTGCCGGTTGGCCCGATTGAGCAAAGCTGCCGGCCGATCCCGAAAGTGACAAAACGAGTGCCAGAAAACTTCGCTTCGCCATGACGAAGAGGTTCAGTTGGGACATGTAACGCTCCTGGCCTCAAGGCAGCGTAACGCGGCCCTCGGCATCGAGTGGGAAAAACGAATTATAGGCCACCTCCCAAAGGTGACCATCAGGATCGGCAACTTAGCCTGAATAGCCGCCCCAGAAAACCTTCTGGGCGGTCTTGACGAGTTTCGCTCCACAGCTAACCGCATGGGCGATCATCGCATCAACTTCAGCCTCGCTAAGGCAATTGCAGGCGCACTGATCATCAATCGCCCAGCAATTGCGTCATCCGCAGAAAGGCTGTGAGATAGGGCACATCGTGGTACTCGTCGACCCGAATGGCCAGGCCATCACGGACTTCCCACTCCTGCCAATACCGGCCGTGGATAATCTCGCGGCTACTCTGATGCAGATAGTGATAGTAGATCGACACACGCGCCAAGTCTCCGGAGACGGTAACCTTCTCAATGACCCGCGACAGAAAAAGGAATTTGTCGAGTATCAGCTGCATCATCCGACGGTTCTCGGCGTGCCCCCGACAGGTTCCGGCGAAGTCGATGTCCGGTGGCAAATGTATCGTGAAGACGACGTCGTTCGACAGGTATGTAAGAGTGCGTTCGACGTCACGCTCCGTCCAAGCCAATTGCGCGCTCTGGATGACATCTTCAACGGTGAGATGCGCGCGCAAAGGCATTGGAACACCCGAAATACCGCCGCGGATGCAAGCCTGAAGGACCGACAGACGCGAGCGTGGCCTCATTTCATGAATTCAATTGTGACAGACTGTGCGTAATCCCACAATCCATGCATTTGCTCGGGAGCGGAATGTCACTGCAAAAGATGTCCGAAGGGCTCAAGTCCCGGACCATTCCGGCTTACGCTTTTCAATGAACGCGCCGATCCCTTCGGCGGCGTCGCGCGCAAGCATGTTCTGGGTCATGATTTCAGCGGTGTATGCATAGGCTTCGGGCAAGGTCTGCTCTATCTGGCGGTAAAACGCGGCTTTCCCGATCGACACGGTCAACGAAGACTTCGTCGCAATGGTCTCGGCCATCCGCAGCGCCTCAGCACAGGCATCACGCCCGGGCACGACCCGATTGACCAAACCGAACTCAACCGCACGGTGAGCATCGAGCATCTCGCCGAGCAGCAGCATTTCCATGGCGTGTTTGCGCGACACAGTCCGTGATAGCGCCACCATCGGGGTCGAGCAGAACAAACCAATATTGACACCGGGCGTCGCGAATGTCGCGGTTTCCGAGGCGACGGCCAGATCACAAGTCGCAACCAATTGACACCCTGCAGCCGAGGCAACGCCCTGCACGGCCGCAATCACCGGTTTCGGACAGGCGACAATGGCCTGCATCATCTCGGCACAGCGATCCATGACGCTGCGGAAATAGACGGCGCCGCCGTCGGCATCGGAGCGCCGAGCGGTCAGCTCCTTCATGTCATGGCCGGCACAGAACGCTGGACCATTGGCTGCAATGACAATGGCGCGCACTGATTCGTCTTGGCCAGCGGTATCGATCGTTGCGATCAGGGCAGCAATCATCGCCTCGGACAACGCATTGCGCGCCGTCGGCCGATTCAGCGTCAGCAACAGGACCCCACCACGGCGCTCGGACAGCAAGATGGCGGCATCAGTGGGCGTATCCATATCGTCAGGTTCCGATCGAAAACTTTGGCAATTGAACGACCACATAGCGCGGTGTTGAGGTCGGAACACAATAGAAAAGGGCGACGCCAGTTTATCCAGCGACGCCCCTCGGTCAGTTGTTCAAGACCCGGTTACTGCAGAACGGCGTCAATCTTTTCCCGATACTTCTTCACCAACACGACGTTTTCCGGGAACTTGATCGGCTGCGTCACCTTCAGGGCTTCGTTCAGTTCTTCGAGCATGGTCTTTTTGTCGGCATCCTTGATCGTCTTGTCGGCCGTGACCTCAGCAATCTCCTTTTTGATCGACTCGACGGGATCGGTGAACGCGCCGGATTGCGGGTCGATACCGGCCATGACCATCGATATGTTGGCCGCGACATCATCATATTGGGCGAAATCTTTGAAGCCATGCGTCTTGGCAACGACTTCGAGTTCGGCCTGAATTTTGGGGTCGGGCTTGTCACTGGCGCCGCCCTGAATCTTCTCAGCGACCTTGGCCATGTCTTTTTGCGCGGCAATAAAGCCTTCGATCATCTTATCCGACAGCTGCACTTGCTGAATGACGTCTGTCGACGCGAAGCTTGGTGCGACTGCTGTGAAGCTTACGGCGGCAACACCACCAACAGCGAGTGCGGCGGCAAGCAGCAGGTGTCGAACGCTAAGACCTGTAGACCGAACCATGTCTATCATCTCCTATTGGCCGGGTGACGGCGTGTGTAGAACGACCGGGTAATGTAACCGCGTGACGAAACTTGGACAGCTCACGCTTCAGGCAACTTTCAACCAGATGAGTCTGGCTTCGTTGAGGACTATGTAATGACGGAACTGCCGAGAACCAAACTGGCAACCAAATTGACGATCGCAGACGTCGACCACTTGATCGACACGCATTTTCCAGAGATCCACCACGGCGGTCGCGTGCTGTTCATAGATGCCCTAACGGAGGACGGCGCTGAAGTCCGTCTCGTCTCGCATCCGAAAAACCTGCGGCCCGGTGGCACAGTATCTGGACCCGCCATGTTCACGCTTGCTGATTATGGCGCCTATGTGGCAATTCTCGGCGAACTTGGGGACAGTGCGTTGCAAGCCGTCACAACCAACATTACCCTCAACTTCATCAAGCGCCCGCAACCCGGAGATATCCTTGGCGACATCCGCATGATCAAGACCGGCCGGCGGCTGATTGTGGTCGAGATTGAAATGTGGACGAGCGACCGGATGTCACTGGTTGCCCACGCCATTGCGACGTACGCGCGGCCTTGAGCGGCACCAAAAAAAGAGTACCGCTATGCGGTAATATTTTACCACATTTCGTAACACGCTGAAATAACTACAATAAATGTGCAAAATCTGACGGTTTCGGCTTTGACTGCAGCGCACCAGCAATCTATACACCAGTCGCTGGATCTTGGCCGACCGGCTGCCGTAACCGAATTCGAATTCGATAGTGGCGCGACCGGTCCCGCCCTGCACGCCTGATCGTCCCGGTACCAACACCACCGGGCCAACTCCCAAGGACCTTTTCCAATGCAGACCTACAACGCCAAACCCGGCGAAGTGGCGAAGAAGTGGCTGTTGATCGACGCGAGCGGCCTCGTTGTCGGCCGGTTGGCTACCATCGTCGCCATGCGCCTCAAGGGCAAGCATAAGCCGCGCTATACGCCGCACGTCGATTGTGGTGACAACGTCATCATCATCAACGCCTCCAAGGCGGTGTTCACCGGCAAAAAATACGAAGACAAGACCTATTATTGGCACACCGGTCACCCCGGCGGCATCAAGGAACGCAGCCCGCGCCAGATCATGGAAGGCAAGTTCCCCGAACGCGTCATCGAGAAGGCCATCGAGCGCATGCTCGCCCGAGGCCCGCTGGGTCGCAAGGTCATGAGCAACCTCAAGGTCTACGCTGGCCCAGCGCACCCACATGACGCGCAACAACCTGAAACACTCGACGTCAAGTCGATGAGCCGCAAAAATGTGAGGGTCTGAGCCCATGTCAACCGAAACCAAATCCTTAGCCGAACTGGGCACGCTCACTGGCCAAGGCACACCGGACAACCCAGCTGTTGCCGCGAAACCTGTTTACACTCAAAAACTCGACAAGCTCGGCCGCGCCTATGCGACCGGCAAGCGCAAAAATGCTGTTGCCCGCGTCTGGATCAAGCGCGGCAAGGGCATGATCATGATCAACAACAAGGACTTCACCAAGTACTTCGCGCGTCCGGTGCTGCAGATGCTCCTGCAGCAGCCCATCGGTGCTGCGACCCGTGAAGGCCAGTATGACATCATGGCAACCGTCAAGGGAGGTGGCCTGTCCGGTCAAGCCGGTGCAGTCCGCCACGGCATCTCCAAAGCCTTGACCTACTTTGAGCCGGATCTGCGTCCGGTGCTCAAAAAGGGCGGCTTCCTGACCCGCGACAGCCGTGTGGTCGAACGCAAGAAGTTCGGCAAGATGAAAGCCCGTCGCTCATACCAGTTCTCGAAGCGTTGAGTTCTGGAACTACGCCTCAAATCGAAAAGGCTCGGTTTCGACCGGGCCTTTTTGGTGTGGAACGCGATGCCATAGCGGTGGCGCGCCAACCTCTGTCGTCGAGCCGTTTTACAGTAGTCCCAACGATGCGAGTTCTTTGCGCATCGCAGGTGGCATCGCCGCGATATCATCCTTGCCACCCCGCTTGGTCAGATCAGCAGGTGCATCTTCGGCCGTCAGATAACGCCAGCCTTGAAACGGTCGCCGCGGGGTGGGCCTCACCGGCACCAGATTTGGATCTAGCAAAAGCAAACAGCATGGCTTGCCATCCTCCTTCTGGCCGCTGTCAAACCCAACAATCAATTGGCGGACTTGGATGATGCCTTTGATGACCCAGTAAATCGAGCCACGATCGAGAACCTCGTCTTGTCGTTTGGGCGATTGAAAGGTGGTATGGAACAGGCGCGCCTTCAGGCCTGCAGTCTTTTGTGCAGCCAATCGACCCTTCTGCCAGTGCGCAAGATCATCGATGCTTTCAGCACCCACACTGAGTTTGACGATATGCAACGGCATTTGGCGACCTGAGGCTGGAACAATGGCACAAGACTTTAACCCAATACTGCCAGCTGTGCGATCTTGCCGACACGGTCGGCTGTGCACAACCCGTCCTGCGCAACAGCCAATCGACTTCACGGTGGCACATCAGTAGAACGAAAAATGCCTGAGTCGCCCACCTGAGCCGCGTTCCCCCACGGCCGAAATTTCCAAGACTGAAGCCCGATGACCGAAACGCTGCCCGCTGCTGCGCCGCAAGTCGAACCACTGGCCTTTACTGGCTCGGAACGTGAGCGCGCATCTGCGATGACGGCAGCACTCATAGCCAAGGACCGCGCACGCATTGACGCTCTCGTGGCCGGCCTGCGGGCCCCAGATTTGGCTGACCTGATCACACTGCTTGAACCAGCCGAACGCGTGCAGCTGATCCAGACCCTCGGTTCGGCCTTTGACTATGACGCCTTGTCCGAACTTGACGAGACCGTCCGCGATCAGCTGTCGGAGGAACTCCCCAACGAACTGCTGGCAAAAGCCGTCGCTGAACTCGACACGGACGACGCCGCCTATGTCATGGAAGGCCTGGAGGCCAGTGATCAAGCCGACGTGCTGTCCCAAGTGCCGCGCACCGAACGTGTGGCCCTCGAACGCAACCTCGAATATCCGGAGGAAACAGCCGGCCGTTTGATGCAGGCCGATTTTGTGGCGGTGCCGCCATTCTGGTCGATTGGCCAAGTGATCGACCACATGCGCGAATCCCAGGAACTCCCCGATAGCTTCTCGGATATCTATGTCGTTGACGCGACACACCACGTCCTTGGTAGCGTTGAGCTCTCACGGCTGCTCCGAACCAAGCGTCATGTTGTGGTCAGCACGATCATGGATAAGGACCGCCAAAAAGTGCTCGCGACCGCCGACCAGGAAGAGGTCGCGCGGCAGTTCGAGCGTTACAATTTGCGGTCTGCGCCAGTTGTCGACGCCAACCAACGGCTCGTCGGCGTCGTCACTGTAGACGACGTGGTCGATGTCATTGAACAGGAAGCGGATGAGGACATTAAACGCCTCGCGGGCGTCGGCGATGAAAGCCTGAGCGACAATGTTCAAGAGATTGCGTTGCAGCGGTTCTGGTGGCTGTTCGTCAATCTGTTCACAGCAATTCTTGCATCGATGGTGATTAAGCAGTTCGACAGCACGATCGAGCAGATGGTGTCACTGGCCGTGCTGATGCCGATCGTGGCCTCGATGGGAGGCAATGCCGGCACGCAAACCATGACCGTTGCCGTCCGCGCGCTAGCCACGCAGGAACTCTCGCCAGCCAAGGTGCCGCGTGTGGTCATGCGCGAGGCGGCGGTCGGCCTCGTGAACGGCTTCGCGTTCGCCTTGATTCTGGCGGTCGTGACATTGCTGTGGTTCGGTTCCGGCAAGCTGGGCCTGGTGATTGGCGCCGCCATGATCATCAACTTGCTGGCAGCTGCGTTGGCCGGTATCTTTATCCCGCTGGCCTTGGATCGCTACGGCTTTGATCCCGCAGTATCCTCTACTGTGTTCGTGACGACGGTCACAGATGTAGTCGGATTTCTTGCGTTTCTCGGGCTGGCATCACTCTGGTTGCGGTGACCGCGGGCCCCATCAAAAACGCTTAGCGAGCAGAGCCGTTAACCGTCGCTGACCACGGCACGGTGGCAACAACTGACGCAGCGATAGGCAACACCGTCAGGAGATCACCCTTCTTCGCAAGTGGCTTGTTTGGTGCTGGCGGTGTCCCGGGCGCGCAAGGCCCAACACTCGTCTCGCCTTGGTCGACCTCGGGTGTTGCGTTCGAGCAATTCAAGTACGCTTTTGCCCCCACAGCGCTACGGCCGGCGATGATAACGCGGGAAGCTGAGATCGAACCTGTGGCACGTTGCGAAGCCGGCAAGCGCTGTGTTTCTTCCCGCGCTGTTCGTTCCTCAATCGGCCCTTTCAATACGACCTGACCGACAAAACTCCAGAAACCAATGAGATGCCAAAACAAGGCGCCGGAAACAAAACCGAGCGTGCACCACGCCCCCGCAATTGCAGCGTCAGACAGGCGATTTCTGCGCGCAACCAATGGCGCTTGCAGTGTTCGTATTTGGTGCGGCTGTCGCATGCGGTGGTAGCGAATCCTCAACAACACAGGAGCTGCCGCCAGCCAATGCGGATTCGGCCGAATCCAGCAAGGTTCGTGTTGCGCCCGTGTGTGTTATTGAAATGTTGTCCACAACCCGCGGAGTGGTTTAGCCGGTCAGCCCCCGATGCCACCTTAACTTGGCGGTTGATCACGCCCATAGCCTCATTGCTGGTCGCAGCTTCTGCGGTTGACCGGATTCCACTTAACCGGAAAATGCTCAGGGCAACCCTTGCCGTCGACGAACCATGACATGATACCCATCCGCACACGTCAGTGTTTATGCGGCTGGGTATCAGGACGCTCTCAACGGTACTCGATTCGCGAGCTGCTGGCGGAGCGCTTGTGCGATCCATTGCCCGATGTCCCGGAATTTGATGAGCCTCTGGCACGACAAATATCCGGGATCTTTACGTGCCACCGCACCTCAAGAACGCGACCAAGCCAGCGACACGTTAAGGTCCCGGATATTTCGCGCGCGTAAACCGCACGCCAAATTCCGGGACACAGAGGGGGGCAACGGAGTGATGGTCTCAGTCGACCCCAAGCCACCGCGCCTCTCCTCGACTCTACTAAGCCAGCATCCTGGCAGGCCGGCAGGTGAGGTGACGGGTGTAAAATCCTGGACAGTAAAGTCCGGGACAGCTGTAGCTTGGCCTGATTCATGCTAGGCTCAGGCCGATGAACCGATGCGCGGTCCATCAGGACTGGTCCGGATGGCAATGCCTCCGTGCCTTGAGCGTACGAGGTCCCCGATGGTTTACACCGATCTCCCATTTATCTTGGCCGTAGCCGCGTTTGGCTGGGGTTTAAGTCTTGCAACCTATCGCTGGTTCGCGACCCGTTATGACTGGCCAATGGGCAACTGGCATACCAATCGGCCGGCTCTGCCGGTTCTGATCGGGGTTCTAGCGGTTCTCGGCGCGATCCTGTTCGCCCTGGCGCGCGGCTATAGCAACGTGCCCGGTGCCGCAATTGCCGGCTGGAGCATCCCTGGCTTTGGCTTGCTTCTGTTCCTGGTCTGGACCGGGTTTCTACGCGTCGCCTCACAGATTTCGTTGGTGCTGGCCCCTGCAGCCGTCGCGTTGTTATTGGTGACCTGGTTTGGTGGCCCCGACGCGCTCGAGTATCACACTGTCCGTTCGGAACTCCGCGAGTTGCGTCAATCGCTCGAAGACAGCGGTGCGATTACGACCCTGCGCCGTGACGATCAAACCGGTGCCGGTTCAGGCGTGACGCAGCCGCTGCGCCGCTAGGCAGACCGGTTGTTGGCTCCTGAGCCGCCCACGAGTGGCAGCCTGAAAACACAACTAACTTGAGCGCACGACGCATCCAGGAAACGCAACGGCCCCACTCCTCATCGGGTCTCCAGTGAGCATGCTCACCACAGACCGCTTGAAGGGCGGGGCCGTTGCCAATGTGCGACGGGCGAGAGATGTGTCGACGCTGCGAACAACTCAAGAGCAAAGCAACACCTGTGCGCTCTTGAGACGAGATGACTACTCTTGGCCGATGCTGAAACTGACGAGATGAGGACACGGTGCAAAGCGAAACGTGCAACCAAGATCCATATAACCGATCAACACTTAAGGGCACGTAAAAGTCTGTCACAATTTCGACCAAATCAGCCGGCGGCGCCGAGCAGGAAGGGCAAGACCGTCGTGACCAGGGCCTCAGGGTTTTCTTCCGGGATGAAGTGACCGCTCTCGACTGCCTGACCGCTGACATGCGGGCACCAGCGCCGCCATAGGTCCAGCGGGGCAGCGGTATCGGCCAGATTGCCATGCGTGCCCCAGATCACCAACAACGGCGATACGATGGTATGGCCCACGGCACGATCGGCTTCATCGTGGATGACGTCACACGTCGCACTGGCGCGATAGTCTTCGCAAGTGGCGTGGACCCGGGCCGGATCGCTGAAGGCTGACCAATAATCCTCAAGTACCGTCGGCTCCAGCCATCCAGGCAGACCCGCTTGGCCACGCTTAAAGCGACTTTCGAGATAGCGGCGGGAATCGCCCGCAATCATGTGCTCTGGCAACGGCGCTGCCTGAGCCAGAAATGGCCAATGATACATGCGCATGATCCGGCGCCGATTGATCGTGTCCCACAAGTCCGCCGTCGAGATGATATCGAGCAGAACGCCGCGACTGACGACGGTTGGATGGTCCAACATCATGCGGTACGCGACCCGTGCTCCGCGGTCGTGGCCGATGACTGAAAAAGCTTTAAAACCGAGGCTGGCCATGGCCGCGACCATATCGGCCGCCATGGCGCGCTTGGAATAGGTCTCGTGGCCGGCAACGGTCGGAGCGATGAACGAACGACCATAGCCGCGCAAGTCGGCTGCCACGACCGTGAAATGCCGAGCCAACGTCGGGGCAAGACGATGCCACATGGCATGAGTTTCCGGGTAACCGTGCAGAAGTAACAAAGGCGGGCCGGAACCACCGATACGGGCAAACATTGCTCCATTTGGCGTGGCAATCGTTTGCGTGCTGAAGCTGGGAAACAGATCCATCGGGGAACCGGCCATGACGTCTCCAAGCTGTTACGTCTGCAAGACCGCATAGACATCGCCTGAATTGGCCGCATGGGGCAAGGCTTCAATATGGGCCGACATCTCGCGCGCAGTGAGCCAGGTCGCATGGGTCAATTGCTGGCTCTCCCCGAGGGCAACATTGAAGCCTTTGAAGCCAAGCGTCACCAAGCGCTCGAGACAGTCATAGGCGACACCACGTTGGATGGTGGTGAATTCGAATGACAGGGCCGGAACGGGAGCCGACAATCCGGCCAGCACATCGGCTTCGAAGCCTTCAACGTCAATCTTGACGAATGCGGGCTGGCCGTGGGCTGCAATCAATGCGTCCAGCGTCGTCACGGGCACCGTAATTGCACGATCCCACGTCTGTCCCTCCCAGCCGCCAGCGCCACCAGCGGCCTGCACAAAAGCCGTTGAGGCCGTTGTCACCGTCGGGTTGGCCGAGTTGATATGCAGGGTGAGTTGGCCAGCGTGTGACCCGCACGCGGCTTTGATCAGTGTCACATGTGGATCGCCCGCATAAATCGCGGCAATCGCAGCGGCACAGTCAGGTTGCGGTTCAAGTGCCACAACCCTTGCCCCCAACCGCCGGAACCCGCCAATCCGGTCGCCAACATGGCTGCCGATATCAAACGCCAATTGTCCCGCGTGAACAAATCGGGCATAAAGCTGGTCCATCGCTGCATCCCGGACCGCATCCCCGTAGTAAACCTCCAGCGACCGTTGCAAGCTGAACATTCCTGGCGTCTGCTTCAGGTTGGCAACCCGCGCCGCAA
>JAYSUN010000324.1:0-4436 GCA_043719045.1 Hyphomicrobiaceae bacterium
CGTTGACGTCGGGTCATCTTGGTGGGGCTGCCATCGATGTGTTTGACGTCGAGCCCATTGATGCGGCCTCAGGGGCTGTGTTTGCTGGCGTCCCGAACATCATTCTCACACCACACGTCGCGGGCGTCACGCGCGAGTCGAATGACCGGATTTCGTCGGTGACTGTAGAAAACGTCATGCACGCATTGAAAGGCTGAGCCATGAACACCGCGACAGTCTCCCGGGTTGATCTTGAAGAGCTGATCGCGCACGCGCTGCAACGTGCCAATACGTCAGCTGCCAACGCTGCCTCAACGGCACGAGCGCTGGCGCAAGCCGAGATTGATGGCCAAAAGGGCCATGGTTTGTCGCGCGTGCAGAGCTATGCGGCGCAATCCCGGAGTGGCAAGGTTAAAGGTCACGCTGTGCCGGTGCTGCGGCAAACTCGACCCAGCGCTGTGATGGTCGATGTCGGTCATGGTTTCTTCTATCCAGCGATCGACTTGGTGTTGGAGCGTCTGCCGACTTTAGCGACGGCAAGCGGAATTGCGGCTGTCGGCTTCGTCAATTCGCACCATGCCGGGGTGCTTGGCTGGCATCTGGACCAATTGGCTGGGACACATGGCCTCGTTGGTCTAATGTTTGCCAACACCCCGCATGCCATGGCGTCGGCTGGTGGTAAACGGCCCGTGTTCGGAACTAATCCAATCGGGTTTGCAGCACCACAACGGGGCCGGCCGCCGGTTATCGTTGACATGGCCCTGTCAGCCGTCGCGCGGGGGAAAATTCTGACGGCATCGCAAAAAGGGGAGCCAATTCCCACCGGGTGGGCTACGGATGAAAATGGTCACCCGACGACGGATGCAAAAGCTGCGCTGAAGGGGACTTTATTGCCGCTGGGAGGGGCCAAAGGCGCCGCGCTGGCTTTGATGGTGGAGGTTTTGGCCGTGGCTTTGACGGGGGCCAATCTGTCGGCTGAAGCTGCATCCTTCTTTGACGGTGAGGGTGCGCCGCCGTCGGTCGGGCAATTCCTGATCGCTATCGATCCGGCTGCGTTTGGGGGGCGGGAAAACTTCTTGGATCGATTTGAAGCATTGGCTTCGATGATTGAAGCTGATGCTGGCGCGCGATTGCCGGGTTCTCGGCGGATTGCCCTGCGCGCGGCGGCTGAAACACACGGGATTGTTGTCGACACCAAGCTTCTAGCGGAGCTGAAGGCGTTGGTTGAATGATGGATCTATGGCGCAGGCGGTATTGGCGTCTTGATGAAGCCAGGCTGGCAAGGTTTGCGGGTCTGCGACCGATGGTGGTCGTTACCGGCGGCTCCGAGGGGATTGGGCTCGCAATCGCAGAACAGTTCGCCCGGGCTGGCGATGCCGTACTGCTGGTTTCCCGGAACGCTGAGAAACTTGCCACTGCGGCCGCGGGGATCAAGTTGATCGGCACTTCCGTTGTGGAGATTTATAGTACTGATATCACGCAGCGGGCGGCTGCGGATGGAATTTCATCACGGCTTGCGGAACTTAATTCCTATTGCGATGTTTTGGTCAATTCAGCTGGCATGGGCGTCGCTGGAGATTTTTCGTCGCTGGATGCCGACGGGTTGGATCGACTCGTGGCTTTGAATGTTGGAGCTCTGACACGGCTCACTCGATGTTTCCTCCCCGAGATGCTGACGCGCGGCCAGGGTGGTATTTTGAATGTCGCGTCGCTGGCTGGCTATGCGCCCGGCCCCTATCAAGCTGCTTACTATGCCAGCAAAGCTTACGTGCTCAGCTTGACGGAGGCGATCGCCGATGAATGTGCCGGCAAAGGTGTAAGGATCGCGGCCTTGGCGCCAGGCCCTGTCGACACCGCGTTTCACGAGAGGATGTTGGCTTATGCCAAGGCAGGCTATTCGGCCACGCCGCCAACCGGCTCGTCAAGAGAACGTGCAACCGATAAAGTTTGGGCATTGTATCTGTGGTTGATGCCGGTTGCTTCGTCGCAGAGCGTTGCAAAATCGGTTGTCTGGCAATTCCGGTTGGGAGTGCGGGTGATTGTGCCTGGATTGCACAATCGATTGGCGATGTTGGCGATGCGTGGCCTGCCGCATCGCCTGGTCGTGCCGATTGTTGGTTGGTTGCTGCGGCCGCGTGGCAGGCTTGATCAGTGAATTTCATCCTGACGAGCGAGCGCTGCTTTCAGCTTGGCGATCGTATAGCCGGGCTTGCGTGCCTCATCCAGGATGGCGGCCTCTTTACGGGCTAGCAGATCACATGCAGCCGGGATCTTTGCTGCCACCGCTTCGGGGATGATCACCGCGCCGTGCCGATCTGCATGGATCAAGTCGCCCGAGCGAACGATCATGCCTGAAACCCGGACTTGCTGACCGAAGCCGGCGAGATGGACGTGGCCGTGGCTGGGCGCGATTGAGCCTGCCAGTGCTTGGAAACCCGGTGCCCATTGCGGAATGTCGCGAATGCAGCCGTCGGTGACGACGCCAGCCAGCCCCAGCGCTTTATGAACCGTCGATTGGACTTCGCCCCAAAAGGCACCGAACCCCACTTCGGCACCATCGAGGTCCTGGATGACGGAAATGCCGGGTGCAGGGCTCGAGGCCACATACTCATAGTAGGCGACGCGCTGCTTACGGGCTTCGGGGCCGGCCAGCTCGTTGGCGTGACTGGCGCGGATGGTTGCGGTTTTGGCGTAACCAACCATCGGCGGCAAATCCGGGAACGGGCAGACCAGTGGCTTGGTCGTGAACCCGGTCAAACGCCGTTCGGGCGCGACGATTTCAAGTGCGTTGCAGATTGTCGGCGTGTCGATCGCACGCAGTGCATCAAGGAGGGCTTTATCGAGCATGTTGAGTAATCCTGCGTGGAAGTCTCATGACTGGGCCAGTTGATGGCACGGACGCGAGGCTTCGACAAATCACTCAGCGCGATATGGGCTATGCAGTTATGAGGCGACTGAACCGCTACGTCCACCGAGCTTGTCGGCACCGGGCGTGTCGGCACCGAGCTTGTCGGCACCGAGCTTGTCGGCGAGCACGTTCGGTGCTGTTGTGAACGTCTTGAACAGTGATTGGAGGACGGCATGGAACTGGCTGGCAAAATTGTTGTGGTCACGGGTGCAGCTGCCGGCATCGGCCGTGCACTTGCCATCGAAGCCAAGAAGGCCGGCGCCAAAGCCGTTGTTGCCGCTGATATTGATCTGGCAGGGGCTGAAGAAACTGCGCGCTTGGTGGGCGGACGCGCATTTACGTGCGACGTCGCCAAGGAAGCTGAGATCGTTCACATCGTCGAAGAGACCGAGAAGAGCATCGGGCCGATTGCGTTGTTCTGCTCGAATGCCGGAATTGGTGGATCAGGCAATGAACCGACCAATGCGGCGTCTGCTACCAATGCCGTCTGGCAGCGCTCGTGGGAGGTTAATGTCATGGCGCACATTTACGCAGCCCGCGTGTTGGTGCCCAAGATGATCGCCCGCGGCGAAGGCTATTTCCTGAATACGGTTTCGGCGGCCGGTCTTCTCAATCAGGTCGGTAGTGCGGTTTATGGGACCACCAAACACGCAGCAATCGGCTTTGCCGAGAACCTGGCCTTCACCCACCGCGATCATGGCATCCGGGTCTCCGTGCTTTGCCCGCAAGGAGTTGATACCGCATTGCTGCGCGCGAGCGGCTCGGGTCCGCAATTCAATGATGGTGTGATTACGCCCGAGGCATGTGCGCAGGCGGCCATCAAGGGTGTGTTGAACGACACCTTCTGTATTCTGCCGCACCCGGTCGTGTTGAAATACATGCAGCATAAGACGGCGGACTACGACCGCTGGATCAAAGGTATGGCCAAGCTCAGTCGAGGCTAAGCGGGTGGTGTCATCTCGAACGTTCCAACGCCTTTCGATTGCGAGTCTTTCGAGGGAGACGGACATGGACAAGTTGGTTCGGCACGCGGCAGCTGTTGTGGTTCTGATGATCTTCGGCGTGACCGACGTTGCGGTGGCTGATGATGTGTCAATCCTTGGAGGCGGCGCGGTCAAGTCGGCGCTGGTTGACTCGTTCGGAGATTTCGAAAAAGCATCGGGCCACAAGGTCCGTGGTGACTTTGCGCCGATGGGTGCACTGACCCCGCAAGCTCACAGAAGGCGCCACTCCCGACGTGATCGTTGTGACGATCGAGGTGATGGCTGACTACGTGAAGAAGGGTTGGGTCAGGCCTGAGAGTCCTACGGAGATCGGGCGGGTCGGCGTTGGCGTGGCTGTCAATGAAAAGGCTGTCAGCCCTTACATTTCAACTGCCGATCCGTTTAGGATGCGCCGCAAAACAAGTGAACCGATTTCGTTCCGATCCAGCCCACCCACCGCCGTCATAGCCGCGTCGTGCGTATGCGCGCCAGCAGATGGGGCGGGTACCCAAGCAACCCTCGGCACGCAAAGCGTCGCGATAGACAACGCGCTGATTCAAAGAGAT
>JAYSUN010000325.1:0-13100 GCA_043719045.1 Hyphomicrobiaceae bacterium
TACGACGTGACCGGCACCAACCGCTTGATCAGCGACCGCAGCGCAGCCTTCTGGCCGTCCGCAACAGCCTTCGCGCGGGCTGCAACGGCATCGTTGGCACGTGCGTCCACCGGATAGTTTCCGACCGTATAAATCTTGTCGTTGGGGGCGGCCATTGCTGACCCCGTAACGCCGACGATCAGCACTGTCACCTGCGCCGTCTTCAGCCAATTCCTGCGCATCACGTCCATCGGCCTCCCACCCACATACGCCCTCAATGCAGCGTCAACAGCCCACTCGGTTTGCAGGTTCAGGCTGATGTCTGCTATGGCCGCACTCCACTCCTGCCGAGTTCGACGCCGCGGTCCACACAAACACGGCGTTTCCGGCAAAAGTGAGGAAGTGACGTGTTTTAACGGCATCACATGTTGCCGAAACACCCTTCTGTTCGATCTTTGTTTGCGCGGTGGAAGCCATGTCTGATCCAAAAAAACCGGCCGCCCACGGCAAAAACACACCCATTACCTATCGCGATTCGGGCGTCGACATCGATGCCGGCAACGCGTTGGTCGAAGCCATCAAGCCCTTCGTCAAAGCCACACGCCGCACCGGCGCTGATGCCGACCTCGGCGGTTTCGGCGGGCTTTTTGATCTCAAGGCCACTGGTTTTCGCGATCCGGTTCTGGTCGCAGCCAATGACGGCGTCGGCACCAAGTTGATGATTGCGATTGAAAGCGGCCACCACGCGACCATTGGCATCGACCTCGTCGCCATGTGCGTCAACGATCTTGTCGTTCAGGGCGCCGAGCCACTATTTTTTCTCGACTACTTTGCCACCGGCCGGCTCGACGTCGACGTCGCCCGCGAGGTCATCGCCGGTATCGCCCGGGGGTGTCGCGAGTCCGGCTGTGCCCTCATTGGTGGCGAGACGGCCGAAATGCCCGGCCTTTACGGCCACAAACACTATGACCTCGCCGGCTTCGCGGTTGGCGCCGTCGAGCGCGATGAAATCCTACCCCGCGCCGATATTGTTGCGGGCGATGTCTTCATCGGCCTGCCTTCGTCGGGTGTGCATTCGAACGCTTACTCGCTCGTGCGCCGCTTGGTCGCCGAGGCCAAACTCGACTGGGATCAACAGGCGCCCTGGTCGTCCGATGAAACTCTGGCGCAATCGTTGCTGACGCCGACACGGTTGTATGTGAAGCCGGTTCTGGCTGCCATCCGCGCGACCGGCGGCAGCGGCACTGCAGGCGCCGTCAAAGGCCTCTCCCACATCACCGGGGGCGGCTTGTCCGAAAACATTCCGCGCGTCATGCCGGCTGGGATTGCAGCCCACCTCGATCTCTCGACCTTCACCATGCCACCCGTCTTCAGCTGGATGCGAAGCATCGGTCGGCTCGATGACACTGAGATGCTACGCACCTTCAACTGCGGCATTGGCATGGTCGTCATCGCCGACAAGGCACGGACCAACGCCGTGATGACGGCGTTACAGACGGCGGGCGAACATCCGATCGTTCTCGGCGAAGCCGAACCTGGTCGCGGCGTGACTTCATCGGCCAAGGGCAAAGGCAAAGCCGAAGCCGTCCGCTATTCCGGCCGACTGAGCTGACGACCCGCCCGCTCAGCATGGGGGATGCCACACGGATCACCTTCGGTCGCACGACACTGATGGTGGGTCGCCGATGAATTGAAAGCCCGGCACGACCGCTCTGTTTCAGCCAACGGGTTTACAGCCCGCCGAGGGGACGGCAACCCTTGTCCTGACCTCACACACCGAGGCCCGAACAGATTGGTACTCCTGGTCACGTTTGAACGGACACCAGCCCGCACTCTGAGTGCGGTGCCTCTGCCAATGGGGCACCAGGAGCCAAGATCTCAGAACGGCACTAGAATACGATTCGCCAGTCAATATCGGCGGTGAAATGATAGCCCAGTCTCTACATGCAGTTGGCTGATTAAAACCCGCAGTCTTGCGCACTCACGCATCGGCTTTCAATGCAAACTGATGATCGGCCGCCATCAGTAGCAACGCCCGTTCTGCGAGGGCCGCAATCGTCAACAGCGGGTTACAGCCGAGCGAACGGGGAATGATCGAACCATCGATCACATAGAGGCCCGCGTGCACCCCTGGATCCCCAGCGCCCGCGTCAAACACCTGTGCCTTATGATTGACGACGCCGCTGGCTTGATCTGTACCCATGCCGCAGCCCCCGAGTGGATGTGCGGTCGCCGGCTGGTGTCCCATCACAGAGCCGGCCAACGGATTTTTGACGTATGAGCCGCCAACCGCACCGACGATCTTGCCCAGGGTGTCATCAAGGCGCTGATAAACCGCCTCAGCCTTCGCGTTCGGCCAGGACAATTTCAACTTATCACTATCGAGCGTCAACCGGCCGGACGCACTGTCATGAGACACAGCAAAAAAAGTTTGCAGGTTTGCAAACGGCCCTTTGTAGACGCCGGACACCAAGCTCTGCAGCGCCCCCAAGAGGCGCCCATTCGGCACGAACATGACCGGCAGCATCGGTGCCAGGGCCGACGGCATGGCGCCCTCCTGAATGGTCATGGAGCGGTTGACGTCGTCGGGATCGACGATCTCTAACTGTCCGGAAACCGCCGCGCCGACTTCATGACCCTCGATCTTGGCAGGATGGCCAACGCCCACGGCATTGACGGGCACGGTCGCGCCGTAGCCAAACGCGATGATGTCACCATTGGCTGAAAACCGCTCGCCCAGTCGCGCAGACAGTGCCAGCCCCTGGTCGCGCGACCGCAACAGAATTTCGGTCGAGCCGAGTGTGCCGGCCGCCACCACAACCAGCGCCGCCGAGACGGTCGTGACCACACCCGTCGCTTGGCCGCCCGCCATATTCTCAACCTTGACAACCCAGCCACCTTGGCCTGTCTTCGCGACGTGTAAGACCTTGGCTTCGGTAAAGATTTCAGCACCATACTGGGCTGCATACGGCAGATACGTCAGCGCGACGGTGTTTTTGGCGCCGACATTGCAGCCACCACAACAGTCGCCACAACCTGTGCATGCCGGCTGAAAGATGCCCGCCGGATTGGTATTCGCCTCAAACGACACAGCGACCTCGGGAGCCATCGCAGTGATGCCAAGTCCACGCTGCGCCGCCGTGTCCAGCGCTTGGTACTTTGTCATCTCTTTGGCTCGCGGCCCCGGCATTGGCCGCAGCCAATAGCGCGCGCGCTGATAGCCTTGATCGAGAAGCCCGTCTTGCCGGATCTGACCGGGCCAAATCGGGTCGGCGAACACGCGCGGATCGGGCCGCAGCGCCACGCCTGCGTTGACCAATGACCCGCCGCCTAACCCGCATGCGACCAAGACATGCATGTCGGCGCCCAGACGCACGTCGTACAATCCGGTTTGCTTGCCCAAGCTCCAGGCCGTCGCCTGCACTTGCACGTCCGCCCGCAACTCGGGAAACTTGACCGGAAAGGCACCGGTCTCGAACTCACGTCCACGCTCCAGCACACAGACGCTCTTGCCAGCGGCCGCAAGTCGTGCCGCGGCCACACCACCGCCATAGCCCGAACCGATAACCACAACATCGTAGTGCTGTTTCACTTGTTCCAGCGCACGCGCGAGTCGCGTCATCAAGCAATCTCCACGTTCAGTCGCGGGGCTCAGCAGAACCAATCCAGCCCGCCGAGCCATAACAGAGCCGCACTCTAAAACTTCAACACCGTCAAGTTCTTCGACACTTTATGCACATGATCCACAAGGCAATATTGAGCCGCATTGCGCGGCCGCTGGAAGCAGCATATCCGCTGCCCAGTGCCATCATTGATCCTCAGAAATCCAATCATGTTCTTCCTGACCGTTGCCGCCAACATGAGACGGGCCGTCGGCCTCAAGGTTGCACGGCGGACGACCCGGCTCGAGCAGTTGCAAGTGGTCCCGCCGAATCTGCGCGCGGTTGATCCAGCCTTCTCCAAGGAACTCGCTGACGGCGCGCTTGGCTTGGCGGCGGGTTCCCTCAAAATTGGCAGCACAGGGGTCTTCGATCAGGCCATCGGCGACGAGGCGGTGCGTCGCGAACTCTATGCGTTCGGCTGGTTGCGCCATCTTGATGCGGCACGCACAGCGCAAGCTGAAGCCCAGGCACGTGGTCTCCTATTGGCCTGGGCACGGTGTGCTGCACGCCGCTCGCCCATCGCCCACGATCCATCGGTCGCCGCACGCCGCGCCCTATCTTTGCTTGCGCACGCTGACACCGCACTGACCGGCGCCAGCGCGGGCGACTTCGACCGGATTATGGATCTCATCGGCGAGGAATTTGCAGCCCTGACCGAGATCACGCCGCGGCTGCCAACGGCACTGGCACGGCTGACGGCATTGATTGCTTTGAACTCGTTTCATGTCTGTGGTGGTGCGACCTCGGCGGCGACAAGAATAGCAACTGAGCGTCGGCTCGCCGCTGAACTCAAACGCCAAGTTTTACCGGATGGCGGACATCTGTCACGCAGCCCAGCCGCCCTGCTCGATACAGCGCTCGATCTCCTCCCGCTCCGCCGCCTGTATCTGACGTCACAGATTCCAGTTCCGGAGCCAATCAATGCGGCTCTGAAGCGGATGAAGGGCATGTTGCTTTTGTTGCAACACGGGGATCGTCAGCTTGGCCGTTTCAACGGGATGGGGGCGACACCGATCGCCGAGCTGTCGACGGTGCTCAAGAACTTGGAGTGGGCCGAAATTGCAGACGATGGCACAACGCGTCACGCAGCCGATACGGGCTATATTCGGCTGGCCGTCGGAGATGCCGTCGTGCTGTTCGACGCTGGACCGGGCGACGAGACACTGGCTGGCGATGCGCCATTTGCAGGCGCGCTATCATTTGAGTTTTCATCGGGCCATGCACCACTGATCATCAATTGCGGCAGCGATCACTCCATCTTGGATCAACCTCGAATGGAAGCTCGCGCGACGGCAAGCCATTCGACCTTAGTCCTTGGTAACGTTTCTTCCGCCCCAATCGCGGGCGCGCGCGGCGGCAGCACCAAAGCCAAACTCCAGACGCATCCTGAAGACACCGCACCATCCGTCATCGTCGCTTCGACAGATGGCTATCGCGCGCGCTTCAACGCCGTCCATACACGCACGCTGTCGCTGTTGCGCGATGGTTGGCTGCTCGAGGGTTGCGAACTCATCGAGACGTCCGGCAGTGCCGAGTTACCATTTGATGTCCGTTTCCATCTGCACCCATCGGTCTACGTTGAGACCGATGCCGACTGCCGCACACTGCGATTGACCGCAGGCGACGGCAGCCGATGGACCTTCACTTGCGACGGTGCCATGTCGACCATCGAAAACAGCGCCTTTTGTGCAGGTCAGAGCAACCCCAAGCAGACTGTGCAACTCGTTTTGCACGCGCAGACTTCCGCCGCCCCAGTCACAACCACCGAGGTTACGTGGCGGCTGCAGCGGATGAGCCCGGGAGCGGTTTCATAAGCGTTCGAATGCAAGCCAAGAGGCAAGCAACGACGCTCGCCATGGCCAAATGCCAGAGCGCGTGCCCCGTCAAGCGGACAGTGCCGAAACTGGCCAGTGGGCATACGAATACGTCCATGGTTCGAGCAGTGAAGCCGAGCCCGAACAGTATGGCAGCCGCAATGAGCCAACGCGCGGCACAGCCGTGGCGCTTGGCCAGCAACGCGCCACAGAGCAACAACGCAACCAGCGCCGGCACATATGCCAGTCCGCCATTGGCGCAACGAACAGACAGCCCACGCAACATCACAAACGCAGCAACCGGCGGCCTGCAGCCCATGACCTCGGAGACCACCGCAGCAACAGCCATGGCCCCGAGATAAGTCACACAAACAAGGCCGGTTGCCAGCGGCGATAAGAGTAGTCCCCGGCGGACCACGACGGCGAGGGCCGCCAGCATGAACCCACCGATCGAGCCAACGTCCGCCACTTGTGACCATCCCGTCGCAAATGTGTGCATCGCAGCACTCCCAAGCCCGACACATCCCGCCAGCCCAGCCAATGCGACCAGCGCGCGCTGGTCCGCCTTCGCAGGCTGTGGCGTCTGCCGCCCAAACCACACGGCCGCGATAAAGAACGCGAGGTTGCTCAGTGCATTCAGGGGCTCGGCCCAAAACGCCGTGTTCTCGCCGCGTTCACAGTACCGGAAGATGTCAGCTTGCCATGTCATCGCCGCGGAACCTCCCTGACATGGCCGTAGCTCAAGTTGCCATCCAAGTAATCCCCGTTGCAATCATACGAGAAGGCGGCAAAGTGCTGCGGGTTGACCCGAGGTACTCATGCCGAAATTCTCGAAGATCTTGATTGCGAACCGTGGCGAGATCGCCTGCCGCATTGCGCGCACCGCCCGTGCTATGGGGTACACCACCGTCGCAGTCTACAGCGCAGCCGATGCAAACGCGAAACACCTGTCCGACTGCGACGAAGCCGTCTTGATTGGGCCGGCCAGCGTCGCCGAAAGCTATCTCAGTTCTGACCGCATCATCGACGCCGCCAAACGCACGGGCGCTGATGCCGTGCATCCCGGCTATGGGTTCCTGTCGGAGAACGCAGCCTTCGCTGCAGCATGCGTCACGGCGGGACTGGTCTTCATTGGCCCACCCGCATCGGCTATCGCCGCGATGGGTAACAAGGCCGCGGCCAAACGTCGGATGATCGACGCCGGCGTCCCGTGCGTGCCCGGCTATCAGGGTGCCGATCAGTCCGACACAACGCTGATCCATGAAGCGGCCCAAATCGGCTATCCTGTCATGGTCAAAGCCGCAGCCGGTGGCGGCGGTCGCGGCATGCGACTCGTCACACATCCAGCAGATATTGCCGCAGCACTCGGTAGTGCCCGCTCCGAAGCCGAGCATGCGTTTGGCTCCGGCGAGTTGATCCTGGAAAAAGCCGTTGTCGACGCCCGCCATGTCGAAATTCAAGTCTTTGGCGACACGCTCGGCAACGTCGTCCATTTGGGCGAGCGGGACTGCTCCGTCCAGCGTCGCCATCAGAAGGTCATCGAGGAAGCACCATCACCTGCCGTTGACGCAGACCTGCGGGCACGCATGGGCGCTGTCGCCGTCAAAGCTGCCGTCAGCATCAACTATGTCGGCGCCGGCACAGTCGAGTTCCTGCTTGGGGCCGACAAACAGTTCTACTTTCTTGAAATGAACACGCGTCTACAGGTCGAGCATCCCGTCACCGAGTTGATCACGGGCTTGGATCTCGTCGACTGGCAGATCCGCATCGCACGTGGCGAAGCGTTACCTCTGGCCCAGGCCGAGGTAAACTTGACCGGCCACGCCATGGAGGTGCGTCTCTACGCAGAGGATCCCGCGCAGAGCTTCCTGCCACAGTCGGGCACCGTGCATGCGTGGCACAAGCCCGAGGGCCTGGGCATCCGCGTTGACGATGGTTTGAACCCGAGCGACACCGTCAGCCCGGACTACGATCCGATGATCGCCAAAATCGTGGCATTTGGCGCCACACGCGAGGCGGCACGGACGCGCTTGATCCGTGCCGTGCGTGACGCTCAAGTCATCGGCATCATGACCAACAAAGCCTTTCTGATCGACCTTCTCGGGCACCCGGAGTTTGCCGCGGGCCAAGCCACCACGGCCTTCATCGGTAAGCACTTCTCAAACCTCTCGCGTCCCACGGCCGACACCCAGACCCGGGCCGCAGCCGCTCTGCTGTTGCTCGAAGCCTGCAACGAAATGCCGACGTCGCAGCTGGCCGGCTGGTCTTCCACAGGCAGCGCGGCCTACCCCGTCCTGCTGGATGATGGCTGTGCTCCGCCGTGCCGCGTCGTGCTTTTCCCTGTCGCAGCAAATGCGTTCGAAGTGCAAGATGGTGATCGCAAGACCCACGTCTCACTCGCTCAGCCGACCCATGGGCTGAAGCGCCACATCAGCATCGACGGGCATCAGTATGCGCCGCAGAGTTTGTTCGCGGGCGGCACATTGTATCTCACACGAGATGAGCACACCTTTGAATTTCGCGATCGCTTGCGCGAGCCGAGACAGCTCATTGACAACGCGAGCGGATTGCAATTGCTGGCGCCGATGAACGGGCGAGTGGTGCGCGTGCTTGCCCGCGCTGGCGACACCGTTGCCAAAGGCCAATGTATCATCGTGCTCGAGGCCATGAAAATGCAGCACGAAATCACCGCGAACCGGGCCGGCACGCTGGCGCATGTGCCGGTTCAAGAAGGCCAGCAGGTCGCGACCCGGGCGTTGCTCGCCGAGTTGACAGTGGCGGATGCGTGACGCCGCACACGTCGTGTCCAGACGCTGCAGTTGCTGCACGTCGCAGCTCCTGCGCTAAACCAGCATAACCTGACCGCTTCACAGGCCTGTTCCCATGACCGCTGCCGTCCACACAACACTCGCTGCCATTGAGCGACAGATTAAACGCATCGCCGACGTGGAACACGAGGAGATTCGCGGATTGCTCGCGTCGTTCGCCTATTTCTTCTGTTTGTTGACCGCCTACTACATCGTCCGGCCGATCCGCGAGGAGATGGGCACCATGTTACAGGCCGCAGATCCCAATGCGCTGAAGGATGTGTTTGTCTATGTCTTTGGTGTCATGCTGCTGGCTATTCCTGTGTTCGGCTGGCTCGTGTCGAGATTCGACCGCCGACGGATCGTGCCGATTGTCTATCTGTTCTTTATTGTGAATTTGCTGCTGTTTTGGCTGGTCATGTCACGCGCTGCAACCGGGCCCTATCTTGCCAAAGCCTACTTCGTTTGGGTCAGTGTGTTCAATCTGTTCGTGATCTCTTTGTTTTGGTCGGTCATGGCGACCTATTGGAGCAGCGGATCTGCAAAACGCCTGTATGGGATCATCGCAGCCGGCGGCTCCATCGGTGCGCTCACTGGACCGCTCATCACACAAACCTTCGCACGCATCATCGGGCCGACCAATCTCTTGTTGGTGGCGGCAATATTTCTCGGGCTCGCGTTGGCCATTGCGGTAGCGCTGCCGCGCTTGTTTCATGCCGACCATCAGGCCGCGCCTGAAGGGGACAAGCCGCCGGTTTCCTGGCAATCGGTGCTACAGGGCGCGCGCCGCGTCTGGGATGATCCATTTTTGTTTCGCATCGCCATGTGGGTGCTCCTCGCCAACCTGATCTCGACCTTCTTTTACTTTGAGCAAGCCCGCATCGTTGGCGCCGCGATCACCGACCGCACCACCCGTGTTGAATTGTTCGCCCGCATTGATCTTGCCGTCAGCGTCTTGACCATCGTGTTGCAGATTTTCGGCACCGCACGCATCATCGAGCGCTTCGGCCTTGGCATGACGGTGGCCTCGTTGCCAGCCACAGCCATGTTGAGTTTCGTCGCGTTGGCGATTGCGCCGACCTTGGCTGTCATTATTGGCATCGTCGTGCTGGAGCGCGCGATCCACTTCTCAATGTCATCACCCGCGGCGCGGGTGCTTTGGACGGTGGTCGAACCCGAAGACAAATACAAATCCCAGAACTTCATCGACACGGTCGTCTATCGCGGTGGCGACGCAGCGTCGGGCTGGTTCTTCGATGCACTGGGCAAAGGCCTGGGCCTCGGAACCGCCGGCATCGCTGCCGTGACACTACCGCTCGCGGGCATCTGGTGTTGGCTGAGTTTTGATCTCGCCGACCGATTCAACACGCGAACGAAACCGGCTCCTGAAGAAATCAGGTGAGGCCTCATGCGGGCCGATCAATCAGTCATTCTCGTCTGCCCTTTGATCGCCGTCGTCCCACCCGCCTCCATCTGACAGCGCGCATCACAATGGACACCCCGGCAGGGCGCAGCTAAAAGCTGGTCAAAGCGGAAACGCGAGCCGCATTCCGGATGCAACCGGAGTAAGGCTGTGCATGTGCCGTGACAACCATCTTGCGCAGAGCCTCGTTCATGACCGGTCTCAACCACGTTCGCTCCACCTTTACCGATTACTTCAAGAAGAACGGTCACGAACACGTCGAGAGCGCGTCGCTGATCCCGCGCAACGACCCGACACTGATGTTCACATCGGCGGGCATGGTCCAGTTCAAGAACCTGTTCACCGGCCAGGAAAAGCGCAACTACACGACTGCGACCACTTCACAGAAATGCGTGCGTGCCGGTGGCAAGCACAACGATCTCGACAATGTCGGTTACACCGCGCGGCACTGCACTTTTTTCGAGATGCTGGGCAATTTTTCGTTCGGCGATTACTTTAAAGAACAAGCCATCACATTGGCTTGGAACCTCGTCACCAAGGAATATGGGCTGAAGAAGGATAAGTTGTTGATCACGGTGTACTCCGAGGACGAGGAGGCCGCACAGCTGTGGAAAAAAATTGCCGGCTTCAAAGACGACAAGATCATCCGCATCCCTACGTCCGACAATTTCTGGGCCGCGGGTGATACCGGGCCATGCGGTCCGTGCTCGGAAATCTTCATTGATCAAGGCGACAAGCTCCAAGGCGGTCCTCCGGGTTCAGCCGACCAGGACGGCGACCGCTTCCTGGAATTCTGGAATCTCGTGTTCATGCAGTTCGACCAGTTGGCACCGGGAAATCGCGTCAATTTGCCAAAACCGTCGATTGATACCGGTATGGGCCTGGAGCGGATGTCCGGCATCTTGCAGGGCGTGCATTCCATTTTTGACACCGACTTGTTCAAGGCATTGATCGATGCGTCGGTAAGTGAGACGGGCGTAGCTGCCAAAGGCGATCAGGCACCGAGCCATCGCGTCATCGCCGATCATTTGCGCGCATCTTGCTTCCTGATCGCCGACGGCGTGTTGCCATCCAACGAAGGCCGCGGCTACGTGCTGCGCCGGATTATGCGTCGCGCGATGCGTCACGCTCATTTGCTTGGGGCCAAGGATCCGCTGATGCACCGTCTGGTGCCGGCCCTTGTGCGCCAAATGGGCGAGACGTATCCGGAACTTGGCCGCGCCCAACCGATGATCACCGAGACGCTGAAACTCGAAGAGATCAAGTTCCGCAAAACCCTGGAACGCGGCCTCGGCCTGTTAGACGATGCGTCCAACAACCTGCGCAAGGGCGAAACCCTGGCAGGTGATGTCGCATTCAAACTTTATGACACCTACGGCTTCCCACTCGATCTCACTCAAGATGCGCTACGAGCGCGCGGCATCGAGGTCGACACCAAAGGTTTTGCCTCGGCAATGGAGAGGCAAAAGGATGAGGCGCGCAAAGCCTGGAAGGGCTCGGGTGAAGCCGCGACCGAGGGAGTTTGGTTCGACATCAAGGAGCGAACCGGCGCGAGCGAGTTCCTGGGCTATGATGCCGAGCATGCGGAAGCCATCATCAAGGGCACCTCGGCCAAAGGCAAACCCGTCACAGCCCTGGCCCAGGGCGAGATCGGTGAGATCATCGTCAACCAGACACCGTTTTATGGCGAAAGCGGCGGACAAGTCGGCGATACCGGCGTCATTGAAGGCCCCGATGGCGCTCGATTCCGTGTTGCCGACACGCAGAAAAAACTCGGCGATCTGTTGGTCCATATCGGCATGGTTGAAGCGGGCCGTTTCAAGCCCGGCGACGCGGTTAAAATGGTCGTCGATCACGTCCGTCGCAACGCCATCCGTGCCAACCACTCGGCCACGCACTTGATCCACGAAGCGTTGCGCCAAGTGCTCGGCCCGCACGTTCAACAGAAGGGCTCGCTGGTCAACGCCGAGCGGTTGCGCTTCGACGTCAGCCATAACAAGGCGGTCTCAGCGGACGAGTTGCGCCAAGTCGAGGACATCGCCAATGCGATTGTCATGCAGAATAGTGAGGTGATAACGCGCCTGATGGCCATCGAAGACGCCCGCCAGACCGGCGCGATGGCCCTGTTCGGCGAAAAATACGGTGACGAAGTCCGCGTCGTCGCCATGGGTGAGCCGGAGTTGGGCCAGAGCCAGACACCTCCGGGCGCAACTGCGCCAAAGATCGGATGGTCCGTTGAGCTGTGTGGCGGCACACATGCGCGGCGCACGGGCGACATCGGGATCATCCGCATTGTCAGTGACAGCGGCGTCTCGGCGGGTGTTCGTCGCATCGAGGCCCTGACCGGCGCTGGCGCACGTGCTTACCTGGCTGAACAAGATGCGCGCGTCCGCGAACTTGCGGGGCTGTTTCGGACCAATGCCGATGCCGTTGTCGAGCGCGTAAAAGCGCTGATGGACGAGAAGAAGACGCTCGAAAAGCAGCTGGCCGACGCCAAGCGCGCCGTGGCCTTGGGGGGTAGCACGACGACCGGGATTGCCGGCGCAGCCGTTGCTGGGCCCGCGATCAAAACCATCGGCGCTGTGAAGTTCCTGGGACGCCAGGTCCAGGGGTTGAACCCAAAGGATCTTCGCAGCCTCGTTGATGAAGGCAAAAAGCAAGTTGGCTCAGGCGTCGTTGTCATCGTCGGGATGACCGAAGATGGCAAAGCCGGTTTGGCCGTCGGTGTGACTGACGACCTGGTCAAGACCTGGAGTTCCGTCGACCTCGTCAAAGTTGGAGCCGAAGCCCTCGGCGGCAAGGGCGGCGGTGGCCGGCCGGATATGGCGCAAGCCGGTGGACCCGACGGCACAAAGGCTGCTGAGGCAATGCTCGCGATTGAAGCTAGTGTGGCGTCGCGCCTTGGTTGATCGGTGTTCCGGCTCGACTGGTCTCAACCAAGGCGCGATGACCGCCACACCCAGCCCATGCTTTTGCTCGTGGCCCTCATGTCGCGCCTAGATGTCAGGCCTCACGAGGTTATTGCCAGTCGGGGGATGCGCCTTACTGGCATCGTCCGGTCGGGACTTGGCATGCGGCCGTGGCCGTTCGGCGAGGCGGCGGTCCCCGTTCGGCGCTTGCACTCGGTTATCTGCGGGCTTACGTTTGAGACTGGGTTGGCCGGGCGTGCTGGGGTCGAGGGGGCTGGGCTATGGGATCGACGCGTCGTGACGTGGTCATGGGTCTTGGGGTTGTGACGACATTGGCCGCTGCTCCGAGCGCGTGGGCGCAGGATAAGCCGCTGCCGATTATCTTTGTGCATGGCAACGGCGATACGGCCGGGCTGTGGTTGACGACGGTGTGGCGTTTTGAAAGCAACGGCTATCCGCGCGAGCGGCTGCACGCCATCGATTTGAGATATCCGCAGGCGCGTGCG
>JAYSUN010000326.1:0-4426 GCA_043719045.1 Hyphomicrobiaceae bacterium
CCTGGCGTCAGTCTTAGATGGCTTAGGTCTTGGAGAACCCACACATGCTCAAGACCTTCATGCGGACATCCGCTGCCATCGCAGCGCTGATGCTCGCACCAACAATGGCCGATGCCAAACCGCTCAAGTGGGCCCGGTCGGGCGATGCCCTGACCCTCGATCCGCATTCACAAAACGAAGGCCCGACCAGCAACCTGCTACATCAGCTGTACGAGCCGTTGATCCAGCGTGCCATTGATGGTTCGCTCCGCCCAACGCTCGCGACCTCATGGAAAATTACCGCCGACCCGCAGGTGTGGGAATTCAAGATCCGTGAAGGCGTCAAGTTTCACGGTGGCGAAGCCCTGACCGCTGAGGATGCCGCCTACTCCATCCTGCGCGCCATGCAACAAAACTCAGGCATGCGCGGACTGTTGACCTCGATTGACTCCGTGACGGCGGTCAACCCGACGACGGTCAATATCAAAACCAAGGGGCCAAACCCGTTGTTGCCCGCATACCTCACCAACATTCACATCATGAGTAAGGCCTGGACCGAGGCCAACGGCGCGGGCAACGTCCAAGACTACAAAGAAAAGAAGGACAATCACGCCGTCCGCAACGTCAACGGTACCGGCGCCTACACGCTGGTTTCGCGCGAGCAAGATGTCAAAACCGTCCTCAAGAAAAATGACGCTTATTGGGGCAGCAAAGAGTTCAAGCACGGCATCACCGAAATCACCTATCTGACCATCAAGTCGGACGCGACCCGCGTCGCAGCGTTGCTGTCGGGCGAAGTCGATCTCGTCCAGGACATGCCGGTTCAGGACATTGAGCGCCTCGAAAAATCACCGAACATGAAGGTCAATCTCGGCCCTGAGAACCGCTCGATTTTCTTGGGCTTTAACGTTGATCCCGCGCCGATCGCTTCGTCCGACGCCAAGGACCGGAACCCCTTCTCCGACAAGCGCGTGCGCAAAGCCATCAACATGACGATCGATCGCGAGGCCATCAAGAAGGCGGTCATGCGCGGCCAGTCGATTCCGTCCGGCACGATCGCGCCGCCGTTCGTCAACGGCTACACCAAGGCCATGGATGCGGTCACCAAGGTCGACCTTGACGGTGCCAAGAAGTTGTTGACCGAAGCCGGTTATCCCAATGGCTTCACCGCCCGTCTCGATTGCCCGAACGACCGCTATGTTTCGGATGAAGGCATCTGCCAAGCCTCGGCTGCCATGTTGGCCAGGATCGGCATCAAGGTGACCCTCAACGCACAGTCCAAGAGCAAACATTTCCCGATGATCGAAAAGAGTCCGCCTGAAACGGATTTCTTCCTGCTCGGCTGGGGCGTGCCGACTTATGACAGCCACTACATCTTCACATTCTTGTATGCTGGACGCGAAGGTAAAGAGGGCGCGTTCAATGGCACACGTTTGAACGATGCGGCGCTCAACAAACAGATCCAGAGCCTCACCTCTGAAACGGATCTCGAAAAGCGCAATGGTGTCATCGCCGACATCTGGAAGAAACTGGCGGACGAAACCATCTACGTCCCCATCCACAACCAGACCCTCGCCTACGCCATGAAGGATACCTGGGACTTGCCGGTGTCGCCGGAAAACCGCATCGACATGAAGCTCTACGGCCCCGCAAAGTAATGCCTGTTTCACCCCCCCCCTCGCCGGTGCGAGGGGGAACCCTTGACGTCGCTTCCGGCCGGCTTGCCGGAGGCGTGTCGGAATCGGCCGCAAACATGACCACCACACCCGTCCTTTCTGTGCGCAACCTGCGTGTCGAGTTCCCGACGCGACGGGGCACGTTGGTTGCCGTCGACGATGTCTCGTTCGACATTGCGCCTGGCGAAGTTTTGGGTGTGGTCGGCGAATCCGGCGCTGGCAAATCGCTGACTGGCACTGCGGTCATCGGCCTGCTTGAGCCGCCCGGCCGCATTGCGGGCGGCGAAGTCTGGCTCAAAGGCGAACGCATCGACAATCTTCCACGCGATCAGATGCGAGGCATTCGTGGCAAACGCATCGGCATGGTCTTCCAGGACCCGCTGACATCACTCAACCCGCTCTACCGTGTCGGCGAACAGCTGATTGAAACCATTCGGACCCACGCGCCTCTCAGCGAATCCGACGCCCGCAAACGCGCCATCGATCTGCTCACCGAAGTCGGTATTCAGGGCGCCGAGCGGCGCATCGACGGCTACCCACACGAGTTCTCGGGTATGCGCCAGCGCGTCGTCATCGCCTTGGCCCTTTGCGCCGAGCCAGAACTGATCATCGCGGACGAGCCGACCACTGCCCTTGATGTCTCGATTCAAGCGCAAATCATTCAACTCCTGCGAAAACTCTGCCGTGAGCGCGGCACCGCTGTCATGCTGATCACCCATGACATGGGCGTGATCGCTGAAACCGCTGATCGCGTTGCCGTCATGTATGCCGGCCGTATCGCTGAAATCGGTCCCGTCCGGGATGTGGTTCAGCGGCCCAATCACCCTTACACCATCGGCCTGATGGGCTCGATCCCGACGCTCGACATCAATGATAAATCCAAGCGTCTGGTTCAGATCCCTGGCTCGATGCCCCGCCTGACCGCAATCCCCAAGGGCTGCGCTTTCAACCCGCGCTGCACCCAAGTCTTCGATAAATGCCGTGAGGTCCGGCCAGAACCGCACCTTGTCGGCAACTCCCAAGTTGCCTGCTGGTTGCCGGAGCCTGCCGCTGTGAAAGCCTAGGAGATTTGCCGTTAAGTCGTCGGCCGGCCTCGTGCCGGGCTCATGCAAAATTAGCTGGAGTGCCGCATGTCGCTCGAATTCTGGATCACAACGCTGATTGTCGTCGCATCGCCCGGCACTGGAGCCGTTTACACCATCGCAACGGGCCTCGGTCGCGGCGCACGCGCCAGTATCCTCGCAGCGTTTGCTTGCACCCTCGGCATCATTCCACACCTTGTGGCCGCGATGCTTGGCCTGGCTGCGGTGTTGCACGCAAGTGCCGTCTTGTTTGATGCCGTCAAATACCTAGGCGTCGCCTATCTGCTGTGGATGGCATGGCAGGTCTTGCAGGACCAAGGCGCTATGAAAATCGACAGCGATACGACCCCGCGTTCGGCGTGGCGGGTTATTGTCGATGGCATTGCCCTCAATCTACTGAATCCCAAACTCTCGATTTTCTTCGTTGCCTTCCTGCCGCAGTTCACCGACAAATCCGCAACGCAGCCGCTCGTCGACTTACTGGCGCTCTCGGCCGCCTTCATGGCGGTCACTTTCATTGTGTTTGCGCTGTATGGGTTGTTCGCGGCCGCAATGCGTGACCACGTCATCTCGCGACCGTCGGTGATGGTGTGGATGCGGCGTAGTTTTGCTGCGGCTTTTGGTGGCCTTGCTGCGCGTCTTGCGCTGACGGAACGGTGACAGTCATGGACGCAACTTTGACCGAAGACCGCGACACCCGCGTGGCCCGCTTGGCCGCGTCCTTGACCGGCGGTGTCGCACCAACAGCGTCCCAACGCGCCATGAGCCAAGTTGAAACCCTCGTTGACGTCCAGGGCCTGACGCGCGTTTTCGATGTGTCTAAACCCTGGCTCAACCGCGTCATCGAGCGCGAGGAACAGAAATTCCTCAAGGCCGTCACCGACGTCTCCTTCAAAATCGGCCGCCGAGAAACTCTGGCGCTCGTCGGTGAGTCCGGCTCGGGCAAATCGACTGTCGCCAAAATGGTTGTCGGCCTGCTTAATCCGACTGCCGGACGCGTCTCCATCGACGGTGTCGACATGTGGACGCCGGGGACTGACCTCACCGCGCTGCGTCGCCGCATTCAGATGATCTTCCAGGACCCGTATGCCAGCCTCAATCCGCGCTGGCGTGTCGACCGCATCATCGCCGATCCGATCCGCGCCTTTGATCTTGCCAAGGACAATCAAGAGATCGACCACAAAGTCGGCGAACTCCTCCGCCTCGTCGGCCTGGATCCCGCCGATGGCACAAAATACCCGCATGAATTCTCCGGCGGCCAACGCCAGCGCATCTGCATTGCCCGTGCACTGTCGTCAAACCCCGAATTCCTGGTCTGTGATGAACCGACCTCAGCGCTCGACGTCTCGGTGCAAGCCCAAATCCTCAATCTGATGCGTGATCTGCAGGACCAGTTCGGCCTGACCTATCTCTTCATTTCGCACAATTTGGCGGTCGTGAAGCACATGGCCAGCCGCATCGGGGTGATGTATTTGGGCCGCGTCGTTGAAATCGCGCCATCGGCCGATCTCTTCAAAAACCCGCAACACCCCTACACCAAAATGCTGCTCGATGCAGTGCCCGACCTCGCTATGTCCGGACGCCCGCGCAAGATGGTCGAAGGCGAAATCCCGAACCCCATTGACCCGCCATCCGGTTGCGCGTTTCACCCACGCTGCCCGCTGGTGATGGACATTTGCAAACGCGAGA
>JAYSUN010000327.1:0-4422 GCA_043719045.1 Hyphomicrobiaceae bacterium
TGCGTTGGGCGCCGTGGTCGTCGCCGGCGGCGCCTTGTAGGTGTTGGTGCCGCGACTGCCCACGCTGCTGCCTTTGCCCGGGCGGGCATCGACCGCAGTTGCCAGCAGACCGAACGAGGCAATAGCCGCTGCGGCGTAGCGCAAAAACGGCGAACGAATGGTCGAAGACAACGACATCTGAACCTCTGGTGTAGCCTATCGCGAAGATCGCCCAGGCACGCAGTATTAGCCGATAACGGGTAAATGGGGTCAAGGGGGCGATTTGCCAAGATCGCAGTCATGAGCCGAATTGTTTGATAGTGATTTTCTATCAGCCGTCTCGACTTTGATCACGTCGTCCCTGGTGGATCGATGACCCAGAGATCTGCTTCAAAGCCAGCCTCAACCTCAGCGCGTCACCCGACCATCACGAAGGCGACCCGATGGAGACACACATTCACAATAGGTGCCAAGAGGTTGGCCACGGTTAAGATCGCATTCACGGCGCTCGGTTTGACAGGTGAAACCAAACCGACCGGGCGCGGAACGCCGGAACTCACGCGGCGCCTCGTAAGCACCGCCGTCGACCCCCCGTGAGTCGCCCCCCCGTGACATGCCACGGCGAAACTGCTGCTGCGGGGGCCCGTTATCCGTTTCAACTTCCGCAGCACCCGCGCTGGCAAAACTCGAGCCGATGATGATGCAGGCGAAGAGAAGGCGGAGCATGAGCAATCCAGGTTTGAGACGGGCGCAACATCGGTCGGATGCGCGGGCGAAACGACAACTTACGCGACAAAAACAACCTGACACATTCCCGCATAGATTGAAATGCGAAACTGGCAACAAGCTTAACCGAGCGCGGTGATGCCATGCGAATTTGCCGGCGTCAGGCCCGGGTTTCGGTCTGGAAGACCTTTTGCGCCACCAGCCAGCGGCCACTGACTTTCAGCAGCGACAACTGGTCGGTGAAATAGCGCGGCGGCAGCTGACATTTGACCTTCACATAGGCCATTGTCGGGCCAACCAGGTCAATGCCGAGGATGTGGTCTTCGCGGGCGAGACCCCTGCGATTTGGCTGAACCACGCGTGCGGACGGCAGCAAGCCACTGTGCGCACGGGGTCACCACGATCTCGCCATCGATTGATTGGGCAAGATTGCTGGTCGGATGGAAAATACTACCGAGTTTATCGGCGTCACCTTCGTAAAGACCGTCAAAATAGGTCTTCACCAAGGCCTCGATCGCCTGGAGATCCTGACTTGACGACTGGCTGTTTGGATGCGGGCTCATGGATGTCCTCTCAACTCCAGCGCGGCCAGTGCTCTGTGATCATTCGGCCGATGCAGCTTTAGCCTTTGGCGCCGCCGGTGCCTTCTGGGCAGGCGCGGCTTTCGGGGCAGATTTGGGCGTGGGTTTGGGTCCTGCGGAGCCGTCGGCGACGGTCGGCTGCTTCGGGCTGGCGGCGTTGCCCTCCCAGCAGACACTCGCCTCGGCTTTACAAGTATATTCGTCAAAAATGATCACGTCGAGATACAGTTCGCAAGTCACGTCTTTTTTGCCGGTCGTATATTTCTTGACGCCGTTGTCGGCGGCCCATTTGGCGACGTGTTTGTCGAGCAGGTTTTTAGCGTCTTTGGTCGGTCCGTCTTTGCCGTAGTCGTTGACTGAAAACGCCAGACGCGTGCATTTCGCATCGGCTGCGGTGGCTGCAACAAGAACCGCCAGGGCCGAAAGGCTGGCGGTGGCAAAGCGAGCGCGCATGAGTGGGTCCTTAGAGCGTTGAGTGCACGAGTGAAACACGGTTAACTCACCTGTAGCAGGCGACTTCCGCGGCGACTAGAGCATCCCCGCCACAGCTGGCTGGCCATCAAACGCTTGCAATTGAAACGCTTTCCGCTTGCCCACATCGGCCGATGCACATATGGCATCGCAGTGTCCCAACGGACTGGGCTTGCGATCGGCGCGGGCTGCGATGGGACAGCCCTGAAGACAGGGCCCAAAAGAGCGCGAGAGAAAGCACGAGCTGGTTATGAGCTATAACGTCGCCGTCGTCGGTGCCACCGGAAACGTGGGCCGCGAAATGCTGAAGATCATCGAAGAGCGGGGCTTCCCGGTCAAAGACGTGCACGCCATTGCGTCGCGCCGGTCGGTGGGCAAAGAGGTGTCGTTCGGCGACAAAACACTCAAATGCAAGGATCTCGAAACGTTTGATTTCTCGACGGTCGATTTCGTCATCATGTCGGCGGGCGGCGCGGTGTCCAAGGAATGGAGCCCAAAGATCGGCCAGACCGGCGCGCTCGTGATCGATAACTCGTCGGCGTTCCGCTACGATCCGGAGTGCCCGTTGGTGGTGCCGGAGGTCAACGGCGATGTGCTCGAGCCCTATATGAAGCGCATCGCCCGCAAGAACATCATTGCCAATCCGAATTGCTCGACAGCGCAGATGGTGGTCGCGTTGAAGCCGCTGCATGATCACGCCAAAATCAAGCGTGTCGTCGTCTCGACTTATCAGTCGGTGTCAGGCGCGGGCAAAGAGGGCATGGATGAACTGTGGCATCAGACCAAGGGCAAATATGTGCCGGGCAAAGATATCGAGCCGAAGAAATTCAGCAAGCAGATTGCCTTCAACTGCATCCCCCACATCGATGTGTTCATGGAGGACGGCTACACGAAGGAGGAGTGGAAGATGAAGGCGGAGACGATGAAAATTCTCGATCCGCGCATCAAGGTGACTGCGACCTGCGTCCGCGTGCCGGTGTTCATCGGCCACTCCGAGAGCGTCAATATCGAGTTCGAGAATCCGATCTCGGCAGAAGAAGCGATGGAAATCCTGCGCACGGCGCCGGGTTGCATGGTCATCGACCGCCGCGAGGATGGCGGTTACATCACGCCGATGGAGTGCGCGGGCGAAGATGCGACCTACATTTCGCGGATCCGCGAGGACGCCACCGTTGAAAACGGCCTGAACATGTGGATCGTGTCGGACAATCTGCGCAAGGGCGCGGCCCTCAACGCGATCCAGATTGCCGAGGCCATCATCAACAAGCGTTTGTTGACCAGAAAAGCCGCCTGAAACCTTGCGGTTCATGCGTTGGAAGCACATGCCGTTACCGGTTCAGCCGGTGGCGGCAGACGTGGTTGCCGTTCAGCTGAAAGCCACGGCACCAAGGCCTGCGAGAGCTGCGATTGACAGCAGCGTCGAAAAGTTGACGTCACCGAGTTCTCTGCTGCGGATGATCCGGACCCGGACGTCTGCGTGAGAGGCAGCAGCGGTGGCGGTTGGAACATAGTCCCTAGCGCGCATCCAAGCCCAGACGAAAGCACCGAAGGTACGAGCCCGTTGGATGATTTCAACGGGCGCGCGACGCCAGCCGTATTTGTACGAAAAAATCACCCCGATGATGATGATCAGCTGGGCCAGGGTCGCGACCCAGCCGCCGAGCAGAAACCAGACCAGGGACCACATCAAACCGAGTGCCTTCAGGATGATCCACCACAGCCAGCCGAAAACATCCATTGCCTGACCCCATCCTTGCGGCGGGAGACTGGCCGTCCCCGCCCGAATAAAAAAGCCGGAGCAGATATTGCCCCGGCTCGATTCAGTCGCGGCGAAATTGATGTCACGCCGGCAGCGGTGCGGCGCCGCCAGGTTCGTCACGTGGTGTGCGGGCGGTCCCGGCAACGGGCACGGCAGGTCCGGCTGGACCGCGCGAATCGTCATCGTCGGCTTTGCGGATGATCTTGCCGCCATCCATCACCGTCTTGGTTTCCTCGCCAGAGATGGTCTCGAACTCCATCAGCGCGTCGGTGATGCGTTGAAGTTTGTCGCGGTTCGCGTAGATAATTTCGCGGGCCGTATGATAACCGTCATTGACGATGCGGCGCACTTCAGCGTCGATCATCTTGGCTGTCTCTTCGCTCATGTTCTGGCGCTGCGTAATCGAATGGCCGAGGAAGACTTCCTGCTGGTTGTCGGAGTAGCGCAGCGGACCGAGCTTTTCACTCATGCCCCATTCCGTCACCATCGACTTGGCCAAATTGGTGGCCTGCATGATGTCATTCGACGCACCAGTGTTGAGCTGGTCTTCGCCGTAAATCAGCTGCTCGGCCACACGACCACCAAAGGTCATGGCGATGCGGGCTTCGCACCACGTCTTGGAATACGACAGCTTATCGCGTTCCGGCAGGCTCATGGTGACGCCCAGCGCCCGACCACGCGGGATGATCGTCACTTTGTGCAACGGATCATTCTGGGTCAGCAGCACGTTGATCAGGGCATGCCCGGCTTCGTGATAAGCGGTCGACTTCTTCTCCTCCTCAGTCAACATCATCGAGCGGCGTTCCGCACCCATCATCACCTTATCTTTGGCATCCTCGAACTCTTGCTGTGTGACCAGTCGCTTGTTGCGGCGGGCAGCCAGGAGTGCCGCCTCGTTGACGAGGT
>JAYSUN010000328.1:0-13035 GCA_043719045.1 Hyphomicrobiaceae bacterium
CCTTCCCTGACGCAGTCTACAGATAGATTTATGGTACAGGCAAGGTAGTGACGTGAACCGGGAATGAATACGGCGGCTGGCAGACCACGTGCGCGCGCCCACCATCACACATCGACCGCAATTTCAAGCCGCCACGGCATCCGGACCCAGATAGACCTCGATCACCCGCTTGTCGGCCTGAGCAGCGGCCGGCGCACCATCAAAAATCTTCTCGCCGTGATCCAGCACGACGACCCGGTCGACCACGCGCATCAGCACGCCCATGATATGTTCCACCCAGACAATCGTGATGCCCTTTTCACGGCGGATGCGCTGCAGCATATCTGCGGCCTGATCCATCTCGGTGTGATCCAAACCATTCAGGCTTTCATCCGCCAGCAACAGTTTCGGCTGGGTTGCCAATGCGCGCGCGAGTTCAAGCTTCTTCAGCGCTGCAGCCCCAAGACCATCCGTGGTCGTCCTGCCATCGGTCGGCAACCCAACGAGCGCCAAGGCATCGCCCGCCTGCCGCCAAGCGAGAGCGCGATCAACATGACTTTCCATCCGCCCATGTTGGCCAAACCACGCCGACAGTGCCACATTCTCCAACAGCGTGAGGTTGCGGAATGGCCTGGGGATCTGATAGGTCCGCCCGATCCCGGTTTGACAGACTTTGTTGGCCGGCAATCCCGCAATGTCGCGGCCGCCGAATTTGATCGAACCGGTCGTCGGCACGTACATGCCGGCCACGCAGTTGAACGTCGTGCTCTTGCCTGACCCGTTCGGCCCGATCAGGCCGAGGATCTCGCCTTCCCGGACCTCAAATGAAACGTTCGACACAGCCGTGAAACCGCCGAAGGTTTTGGTCAGGCCAGAGACGGAAAGCAGAGCCATGGCATCGGTTTCGAGCTGGAGTGGGACACGATGTAACGGCAGCCTATGCGGGCTCGTGCAAAAAGGCCAGCGTTCAGCATGTGACTCCATTCGAAGTGGCGTGTGGCAGGCCCGAATGAAGCCGATGATGGTCGACGACGGTGCCCTGCTGCCGCCTTCGACTGCCTGCTGGCCCGATTTGGGGATCAGCCCTTTTTGAGCAATGGCCGTGCCGGATTGCCGACGACAACCGCGTCATCTGGAACGTCACGGGTGACAACGGCGCCGGCACCGACGACGGCACGGTATCCAATCGTAACGCGCGGCAGAATAATCGCTCCAGCGCCAATGCAGGCGCCGGATCGCACCGTGACTTCGCCGGCTAAGTTGGCGCGTGGCCCGATGGAAACAAAATCCTCCAGCCTGACGTGATGACCGATCGCTGCGCCGCGGTTGACGAGGACGCTACGGCCGAGGACTGCCGCCCCGCCAATGATCGCGCCCGCATTGATGAACAAGCCGTCACCTGCCGTGAACTTGGCCGGAACAATTGCGGTCGGATCAATCAGGGCGTCCGCCGCTTGAAACCCAAGCGCGGCAGCTTGCGTCCAAGCCGCCAATCGATTGGCAGGCTGAAACAACGGCACCAAAACGGGCACAGCCAGAATTGCGGGCGACAAAGTTTCGGGTGTGACGATTGGATAGTCGGGGCGAGCCATAACCGGTGCGTCAAAGTTCTTGATTCCGGCAACAATGCGGCGGCCCGCGCGGCTGGCCGTTTCCTCGTAGTCGACAACCAGCGACGAACCGACACCGAACAGCACGATAGCGATCATGATCGCAACGCCTGGGCGACACCGACCGCAATATGAGCCGCGTCGTTGCCCACGGCTTCGGGCTGGATCGGAAGGCTCAGTGTCTGCCGCGCAAATGCGTCGGTTGCGGGAAGCTCCAGCTGTTGATCGATCTGAAACACCGGCTGCCGATGGATCGGCACAGCGTAGTGGATGCCAGTGCCAATGCCGACAGATGCGAGCCGCGCCATGACGTCGGCGCGTCGATCGACCCGGATCGCAAACTGGTGATAAACAGCGCCTGCATGATCCGACGGTAGACGGAGCAACCCAGCCATCTCAAGTGGTCGCAAATGCTCGCGATAAATGCTGGCGATCTGCCGGCGCTCCTGATTGCCCTGATCGAGACGCGGCAATAGGCAACGGAGCACTGCTGCTTGTAGCGCATCGAGACGTGAATTGTAACCGAGCAAGGCGCTGACCTGGGGTGTGTCGGTCCAGCCATACTGGCGTAACGACCGGATCTTTTCAGCAAGTGCGCGGTTTGATGTCACGACGGCACCGCCGTCTCCAATGCCGCCCAAATTTTTGGTTGGATAGAACGAAAACGCCGCCACATCGCCGAACGTGCCGACATGTTTAGAGCCGAGCCGGACACCATGGGCTTGGGCGCAATCTTCAATCACGAACAGCCCGCGCGGTCGGGCAAAATCGACTATCGCTTCAATGTCGGCTGGATATCCATGCAAGTGGACAGGCACGATCGCAATCGTACGTCCCGTGACGACCGCGCCAAGCTGGCGGACATCCATACAGCCGGTTGCGGGGTCGATATCGACAAAGCGTGTCGTGGCACCCGTGAGCGCGATGGCGATGCCAGTGGCCGACGCCGACATCGAGGTCGTGACCACGTCTCGTCCGGGCCCCGCTCCGACGGCACGTAACGCCAAGATCAATGCGTCGGTTCCGGAGTTCACGCCGATCGTTTCACCAGCGCCAACAAAACCCGCAAACGCCCGCTCGAAGGCGGACACTTCGTCGCCGAGGATGTATGTCTGAGAGCCAACCACGCGATCCATAGCCGCTTGCACATCGGTGCGGAAGCGGGCAATCCGGCGCGATGGTGCCGCCTGAGGGATCATGACAACGGTGATCGCGAGGCACTCGGGCGGGCATGCGGAAAAAATGGCTGGTCCGCGTACTCGACATCCGCATAGAGTTCCGACGACAGGACCATCAACACCGCCCTGTCATGGAATGACTCCAGCTTGATCAGAACCCCCGCATCAACAAAGAGACCGAGCGCCGGATCGGTCAAAATAAAAGTTTGCTGTTGCGTGGCATTGTCGAGGGAGACATGCACCGATCCCGCCAGCGCGACCAACATCGATTGAGACGACACCGCGTGATCGGCACGACCGACCATATGGGGCACATCGTAGATACAAAAGACGCGCTTCAGTTCGAACGGCAAGCCTGGCCCACGATCAAACGCGACAAGTGCCCCCCTGGCATCACGATTTTCTGTAACTTGGACCCACTTCGCGCCAGGAAAATTCAAACCTTGTGATGGCACACGGAAACTGTCGGATTGGAGTTGCATGACGGTCATTGTGTCGGCCTAATTTATGACAGAACAAGATATCACAATTTGTATTTCGGCACAGCCAGGATAATGTCGGTGATGCAGGGGTTGGTCAATTCAGATCCTGCAGATTATCCACAATTCTGACTGACGCTCGCCCCGTTGGGGCAGCTTCAAGCCGTCCTCACCACCGCAGCCACAACCAACCGAGCCATACGCACGTGCAAATCGACCTGAACCGTTACCGGAGGCGCGTCCAACGAGCGCGGGCGTATCGTGCGGCGATCCCACTCTACCGGTTGATGCTGCAGGCTGGCGCAATGGTGCGTCCAGGCCATAGCGTCGCCAGGAATTTCGCTGAACTCTGTGCCGCATGGCTCGAAGCGAACCAGAAACCTTCGCGCTCGGAAGCAACCGTTCGCGCGGTCGCCCTGGCCAGTGATTTGCTCGTCGATATGACGCGGCCGCAGCGCGAAATGATTGCAGGCACGGCGTTCTTTGACACCCTGGCGACTGTCGCCCGGTGGTGGCACGATGGCACCCGCACCGAGCTCGTGTGTTCAGATGAGCCTGCCATCAATGCGCGAGCCCACGTCGTCCATCTAGCCACCGGGATTCATGCGACGGGTGGGCATACCCGCGTCATTGAAGACATCATTCGATTGGCCCCGCAGTGCCGCCACACGCTCCTGCTGACAGACCTTGAGTCCATCGGTGCCGACGCGATGCGCGCCGAGCTGCGCACCGGCATCGACTGCGTCGTTGAAACACTTGGGCCTGGCTCGATTCAGCAAAAGTTTCTGAGCGGATTGGCTCGGTTGCGGCAACTGGCGCCCGACGCGATGGTGGCCTACGGCAATCCGAATGATCCGTTGGCTGCGATGTTGCTCGCCGAGGCGAGAATCGCAAAACGCTGGCATGTGCATCACGCAGATCATAGCTTTTCAATTGTTCCTGCGCGCACGGATATTCCTGTGATGACGTTGTTTCCGCGCGCGGCTGAAGGCCTGCACCAGCAGGGTATCGATACGATCGTGCCGCTGTTCGTCACCTGCGTTGATCCCATGTCCGGCGCCCTGGACTCATCTCTGGTCGCTCCGCCGGATGGCCGCTTTTCAACACTGACATGCGGCGGCAGCGGCAAGTTCCGGGATCGGGGCCCGCACACCTATCTCGATCTCCTGCGGGTCCGGTTTACTGCGCGCGATGGCCACCACACTCACATCGGACCGCTCAGTCCATCGACACTCAAAGCCACGGCCAACCTGATGCGCAGCCTGGGTCGTGAGCATGATTTCACGCACATTCCCTTCGTGCCGCATCTGGCCCAGACTTTGCTGACGCTTCGCCCATCATTGTACATCGGTTCTTTTCCGATGGGCGGCAAACGAGCCTCGGTGGAGGCCATGGCCGCGGCTTGTCCGATCACGGCATGGGACAGAGAGGGGTTTCATTGCGCCGCCGACATCATGTATCCTGAGCATCTCGGCTTTGCTGACCTGGCCCAATTCGGCAGGGGTGTGGCTGACTTCTCGACACCAGACTATGTCCGCCACGCGCGCCTCTCGCGGACGTTTTTCGAGACGACATATGCGGAAGCCAATTTGCACCGACGCCTTGAACATGTCTTCCAAATCAACGCGCGGCGGTGACCCCGGCGCCGATCAGTCAACCCAGCACGCACGATCGGACGCCAACACATCTTTGATGGTCTGCGGGCACGTCATACCGGCTTTGATTTTGGACTGAAACTCGGCCTCGAGCCGGCGGATGTCGACAAGCTGAGCGATGATATCCGCCAAGCTTGCCTGTGCGAAAGCGACGACGCCGTCCCGATCCCCGATCAAGACATCGCCGGGTTGGATGGCCACGCCGCCTGCCACAATCGGAAAACCCACGCGACCCGGGCCGTTCTTGACGCAGCTATTCGGCGTGATGCCGCGGCAATGGATGGGCAACCCCGCGGCCAAAATGCCGTCCAGGTCACGCGCCATGCCATCGATGACGATGGCGGCAATGCCGGCGTTTTTGGCCATCATGGCAACGTTGTCACCGACCACCGCCGTCCGCCCGAAGCCGTCCGCCTGAACCACCAGCACATCACCGGGCTTGGCCAGGGCGAGAGCTGCGAGGATCGCCAGGTTGTCATCGGCGAAACTCTCGCAAGGCAATGCCGAACCAACAAATTGAGCCTTGCCCGGATCGAGTGGCTTGATGGCCGCGTCAAGCGCCCCGCGACCGAGCAAGGCGTCAACAATGTGACCGGTCTGGGCGCCCTTGAGTTTGTCGACCTCGGAAACAGGCGGGCGGGTCCATGACCGCTTCAAGGTCAGGAGTGGCGGATCTTGGATCATGGCGTTTGACCTGTGAGCTGGATCTCTCGGCGGTAGCGGGCGGGCCGCGAATGGCTTAACCACCTGATGGTGCCGCGTAGACAGGCTGAGGCGCAATGCCAATCTATCTTCCGATCGCCGAAATCTCACTCGACCTGATCGTGCTGGTCTGTCTCGGATTAGCCGTTGGGGTTCTCGCGGGACTGTTCGGCATCGGTGGCGGCTTCATCATGACACCCGCTTTGATCTTCATGGGGGTGCCTCCGGGCGTAGCCGTCGGCACTGGCGCCGCCCAGGTCGTCGCGTCGTCGATTTCAGGCGCGCTCGGTCATTGGCACAAGAACAATGTGGATACCAAGCTCGGCACGTTCCTGATCTTTGGTGGGCTCTGGGGGGCACTGGTTGGCGTCAAGCTTCAGCAAGTCCTCAAAGCCGCTGGCCAACTGGACCTGTTCATCGCATGCGCCTATGTCGTCATGCTCGGCGTGGTCGGCAGCCTGATGCTGATCGAGAGCCTGAGAACCATGCGTGGCGTAGCTCAGGGCAAGCCGGCCAGTATCCGCCGAGCGGGTCAGCACAACGCCATCGAGCGCTTGCCATTCAAAGTTCGGTTCCGGGTCTCCAAGATTTACGCCAGCGCCATCCCGCCCATCGTGATTGGTGCATTTGTCGGCCTCTTGACGGCGATTATGGGTATCGGCGGCGGATTCCTGCTGATCCCCGCGTTGATCTATCTGCTGCGCCTGCCGACTCGCCTGGCGATGGGCACGTCCGCGTTCCAGATCATTTTTATCACAGCCATCACCACGATAATGCAGGCGATGCAGAACCATACAGTCGACTTGATGCTAGGGGCACCATTGATGCTTGGCGGCGTGGCCGGCGCACAAATCGGTGTCCGCCTCGGCGCGCAACTCAAGGCGGAGCAGTTGCGGTTTTGGCTGGCGCTGCTGGTGCTGAGCGTGGCCGGGCGCATGTTGATCGGGTTGGTCGCCACGCCGCAAGAGGTTTTTGTGCTGGATGTGCAGTAAGACAGACGGCACGGGTTGGTTAGCGACGCGGGGAAATTGACACATGAAACGGGCGCTGAAATGGTTCGCGCTGATCTTTCTGCTGCCGTTGGCATTGCATGCGGCGTGGTGGACTTGGACCGACCCGGCCACCAAGTGGAACGAGGCTGATTGGTCGAGTGCGGGCCTGTTACCGGCCGCTAGGTCCAAGCCAGACGCGATGGTGCATATCTATGCCGCCCGCGTTGGCCGCTGGCGTGGTATTTTTGCCGAGCACACCTGGATCGTCATCAAAGACAAAGGCGGCAGCTATACCCGCTATGACAAAACCTTCTGGGGTAACCCGGTCAAAACCAACCAGTGGGCCTCCGACGCCCTCTGGTACGGCCACAAACCGGAGCTCGTCGGCCGCTTGGAAGGCGCCGACGCCGAACGCTTCATTCCTTTGATCAAGAAAGCCGTGGCGACTTATCCGCATCGCCAGCAAGGCGGCTATCACCTCTGGCCCGGCCCCAACTCGAACTCGTTCGTCGCCTATGTGATGCGCAGCGTCCCCGGTATGGGCATGGCTATGCCCTCCACGGCCATCGGTAAGGACTTCCGCACCGATGGCTGGCTGGTCGGCCGCAGCCCGAGCGGCACCGGCTACGAATTTTCAGTCTTTGGCTTTGCCAGCCTGACCGCTGGCTGGGTTGAGGGACTTGAGATCAGCATTCTCGGCCTGACCGCGGGCGTCGACATCCGCCGCCCCGCACTGAAACTTCCCGGTTTCGGCCGCATCGGCATGAGCGCTGTGTAAGCCCTGACAGCCGTGTAGGGGCTGCGCCAGGGCAGTGACCGGCTCCCCAACTTCCCGCCAGACTTAAGTCGAATTTGTTCCTTCTTTGTCCTTTGTCAGGCAGTTGCGCAACCGGCCTGCGACATTCCTGGGTAGGGCAGGAAATAGCCGCCGAGACTTTAGCCTTCGACAGGTCAACCGGGCTCATGACGATACCGAATTCCTCGAATGACTTCTTTGTTTCCAGTGTCAATTCGATCACACTGGATTGTGCACTTCTGTGCATCAAGAGTCGGACCTCGGCAGCTTGCCAACATCCTTGATCAATGCGCGCAACGGTGATGGCAACCACGGCATGTCTTTTGTGTTGAACTTGAGCCCAAGATACTTGCTCGCCAATTCGGCTGTCAGCGCTGCGTGGGCTATATCGCGTGGACGCTTCGGCGGTGGCCTATCAGTGCGCCGGGACACCCACAGCTTATGCAATGCGAATGTGCGCGGTTCTGGAACGATCAAACGCACAGGGTGCCCATCATCATCGATCACAACACGCTCGAACTTTGGCGCAGCAAGCAACCAGTCGATTCCTGCCATGGGCGTTGCTTCAAAGTCACCACCCTCCCGCATGGTTGGGTTGTCGCCCGGCTCTGGGCAGATCAGATCAATGATAAAACCTTCGTCATTGGTGGCGTTGAATCCATAGTCAGCCACGAACGATTTATCGACGCGGCGAAGAAGTCCCATGATGCCCTCGCGCTTGACACCATGGGCTGCCAGAAACAGATCGTGTTTTCCGTCCCACACGAGGTCAGCATCAGTCGTTGCGACGTGCTCTTGCCCGATCTGGACGCCACAGGCCGTCTCATAGGCGTGTAACGCGTTGGTGCCTGCGACGATGACATGCGCCCCTAGCAAGCCTTCCTTGTCGATCTCGCGAACGATACGGGCGGCGATGCCACGCATGGTGCCGAGACCAAGCGCCCGATTGACGGGGGCCATCTTGTCCAGGCGATTGCCTATGGTGCGGACGCGGATTTGCAACGCTTTGCGACGGGCCTTATGCACCTCTACTCGCTTGAGTAGTTCCGGTGTTGCGCGGCCTTGCGATTTCCGCACGTTGCCATGAGCCTCATAGACATATGCTTTGCCCTTGGTCTTCTGAATGGGCATCGTCCCAATCTTGGCCAGATCGACCGCTGCGGGCCGCCACGCCTCAAACGTCTGCGTCGCGTCGATTAACTGGCGGCGCTGTTCATTGGATAATTCGGCATATCCGAGGCTAAGCATTTGATTTTACTCGCGTTGTGCGGTTCGTGGAGAAGTTCAGCACCATACCGCACAACAGCAGCACAATCAATGACTTACACTTTATGTTCCTGTTGATTGGTTGCCTGCACACGACGACCACCACCATGCCTTGGTCAACCGCGGGCTCCGGGGCTACAGTGCCGGGGATTGCAAAGTGCCGCCAATAGCGGCATGACGCGGCGGAGTTGATCTGGATCTTGAGACGCAGCAACCGAGCCTCGCGATGACCGCACGCATCTATAAGCCCACCAAGACCGCCATGCAGTCCGGCGCTGCCCGCACCGAGGACTGGGTGCTGGAGCACATGCCGGAGTCCGCGCGCGAGATCGATCCGCTGATGGGTTGGACCGGATCAGGCAACACCCAGACCCAAGTCAAGTTGACTTTCCCCACCAAGGAAGAAGCCATCGCGTACGCCGAAAAAATGGGCCTCGCTTACACGGTCGCCGATCCGTTGGTCCGGAGCCATATCCGCAAATCCTACGCCGACAACTTCAAATTCGGCCGCAACGGCAGCTGGACGCACTGAGCGCCAACTCAACCACCGCCTTGGTTGTGGCATTGATCTCGCGAGGTTCCCGCTATGTCTCTGAAGGCCGCCATTGTCCCCGTCACCCCCTTCGAGCAAAACTGTACGCTGCTGTTCGACGAGGGCTCCAAAAGGGGTGTGGTGGTCGATCCCGGCGGGGACGTCGAGCGCATCGAAGACGCCATCAAACAGATTGGCATGATCGTCGAAGGCATCTGGTTGACGCATGGACACCTCGACCACGCGGGCGCAGCTGACGCGCTCAAGACCCGCCTCGGTGTCAACATCACGGGGCCGCATCTGGCCGACAAATTCCTGCTCGACGGCATTGAAAAGCAGGCCAATGAATATGGCATTCCCGGCCTGAAAAATGCGACGCCGGACCGCTGGCTGGTCGAAGGTGACACGGCCGAAGTCGCGGGCCTGACGTTCAAGGTGCTGCATTGCCCTGGCCACTCGCCCGGTTCGGTCGTGTTCGTCAACGCCCAGGTCGGCATCGCCATGGTTGGCGATGTGATTTTCCGCGGCTCCGTCGGGCGCACCGACTTCGCGTATGGTGATCCCGACATCCTGGTCAAAGGCATTCGCGAAAAGCTGTTCCCGCTCGGCGACAGCATCACCTTCATCTGCGGTCATGGGCCTGCCAGTACCTTCGGCGAAGAGCGCGAAACCAATCCGTTCTGCGGCGATAACGCCTGACCTACAAATTCAAGAAAGCCGCACCATGACGACCGATGTTGGGCGTGTCGCCGACCGCATGGCGCAGACCATGGCAGCTCACGGCGTCCGGCACGCCTTCGGCATTCCCGGCAATGATGTGCTGGAGTTGATCCGTGCCTGTGCCGATGCGGGCATTGCGTTCACGCTGGCCAAGGGCGAGGCTGGGGCTGCGTTCATGGCTGAAGCCGTGACGCAAGTCTCCGGCAAACCTGCAGCCTGTATCTTTGCGCTGGGACCGGGCATTGCCAACGGCGTGTCTGGCATTGCCGGCGCCGTGCAGGAACGTGCGCCGATCCTGGTGTTGGGCGGCGAAATGGCCGGCAACCGGCGTGAAATCTACAATCATCAGGCCTTCGACCATGTCGGCTTCATGCGACCGGTGACCAAGTATGCAGCCGAATTGAATGCCGAGCGCGCCGGCCAGCACGTTGCGCGCGCGCTCGATATCGCCATGACGCACCCACGTGGTCCGGTGTTTTTAAACTGCCCCGCCGATGCGACGCGTGGAGCCAGCAAAGAAGTGGCCGGCGCACACGCCCCCATCGCTGTTGTGGCCGGCCTCGCACCGGCGGCTGCAATCGATAGCGCCCGTCAAACTCTGGCAGGTGCCAAACGCCCGGTCGCCCTGATTGGTCGAGGCGCGCTTGAAGCGGGTTGTGCCGCGGCCGTCGCGGGCTTCCTCAAAGCCTGGTCGATGCCGTTTTTCGCGACCTATAAAACCAAAGGTATTGTGCCTGAAGATCACCCATTGTGCCTGGGTGCCGTTGCGCTGTCGCCGGTGTTCGATGATCTCAGCCTCGGTTTCATCAAGGCGGCTGATGCGGTCGTCATGATCGGTTTCGATCCGATTGAATTGCGAGACGCTTGGCTGGATGCGCTACCGCACGTGCCACTGCTCAGCGTTGACTGGTCGCCGCAAACCCACCGTATCTTTCCGACGGGCGCGCAGTTGATCGGCGATGTCGGCGGCATTTTGCAACAACTGACCACCGGGGCAAAATCCGCCGCAAACTGGCCAACGGCGCGGATCGGCCAGTTGCGCCAAGCCATCGCACACGTCATTCGTCCACGCACGCCTGAAGGCCGCATCAGTCCGTCGGCGTTGTTTCACGCGGTATCACGGCAGTTGACCGCGGATTTGCTGATGACCATCGATGTCGGGGCACATCGAATTCTCGCCAATCATGTCCTGCAGTGCCAAGTGCCGGGTCAGTTGTTGCAGTCGAACGGCTTGGGTCACATGGGCTATGCCATCCCTGCGGCAGTTGGTGCGGGGCTCGCTTCGGGCAAGCCCGTGATTGCGATGCTCGGCGATGGCTGCGCGCTGATGAGCCTCGGCGAACTCGGCCTGCTCGCCGAAAAGCAGTTGCCGATTGTCACGATCATTCTGGTCGACAATGACCTGGCGCTGATCGACTTGAAGCAGAACAAGATGAGCATGACGCGCCAAGGTGTCGGTTTTCAAGCCCCGGACTTTGCGGCAATCGCCAAGGGCTTCGGTCTTGCTGCCACGACCGTCTCCGACATCACGGCATTTGATAGGGTCTTGGTTGCAGCCCTCGCAGCCGGTCAACCGCATGTGATCGCGGCCAAAGTCGACCCCCAAGAGTATTGGGAACAGATGTAGTACCGAACCGGAAAAACTCTGACCGTTCCGGCCGCTGACCGCGTGTTCGCACGCGCCAGCAATTCAAGACCGGCGCCTGACGGCATCAGCGACAGAGGCAAAACTTCCGCGCGCTGGTATTGGTGCGGTTTCGCATGTCGAGGCTTGCCTTGAGCGGCATTCCCGGCCGCAATGCCGCAAGATGTGCACTGCCCGACATTTGGCAGTCTGGTGTGCGTGCCGTTCCTAGCTCGGGCACGGTTTTTCGGCTACTGAGTCGCCCGACGGAGGCATCATGGCTGATTTGCTAACTTCGATGCGCCGCCTTTTCGTGGTGTCGCTCTTGGCCGGCGCGGGTTACGTTGCGGCCCAGATTCCAGCGTCTCGCGGTGGGCTGCTGGCCCGCGATGGCTCAGGGTTGGCAACGTCGCGGTCGTGGGGCTACCAACTTCAGAATGCCGCACCGGATCGCATCGCCTCCAGCATCGATGTGCTCGTCATCGACTCGCAAGGCAGTTCCGCACAAAACGAAACTCTCAGCACCACCAGCGTCGAACGTTTCCAACAGCGGGCCGACGGCTCAAAACGCATTGTCCTCGCTTACATGTCGATTGGCGAAGCTGAGGCGTATCGGTTTTATTGGCAGCCGCATTGGCGGATCTTCAAACCGAGTTGGCTCGGCACGGAAAATAAAGACTGGAAAGACAATCACCGCGTACGGTTCTGGGAAGCAGGCTGGCGCCAGATCATTGTCGGCGCAGCGCCGACATTGCTGGATCGTGGCCTCGAACTGGTGATGGCGTCACGCAAGCCCTACATCGATCGCATTCTCGATGCAGGTTTTGATGGCGTCTATCTGGATCGCGTCGATGCCTATTATGATTGGGCAAAGACAAAACCAGGTGCCGAAGCGGCTATGATCGCGTTGGTGCGCGAAATTTCCAGTTATGCGAAAGCCCGCAAACCAGGCTTTCTGGTTGTCCCTCAAAACGCCGAGGAACTGCTGAAGCACAAGCTCTATCGTCAACACATCGACGCCATTGCGAAAGAGGACCTGTACTTCGGCTCAGATCATACCGAGGCTGCAAACAAGCCGTCGGACGTTTCAGCCTCTGTAGCCCTGCTAAATCTTGCCAAGGCTGAACGCTTGCCCGTGCTGGTCGTTGAGTATCTGGCTGACCCAGCTTCGCGTGCTCAAGCGCAATCCTTGGCACAAGCGCGGGGATACATGTTGCATTTTGCAGACCGAACTCTGGACCGCCCGCCAGAACCGTTGTTGAACAACGTCATCGATCGGCCGCGCGATCAGCCACCACCACCGGCCAGACCGAAGGGCTAGTGTGGCGTCGCGCCTTGGTTGATCGGTGTTCCCGGCTCGACTGGTATCAACCAAGGCGCGATGACCGCCACACTCAGCCCATGCTTTTGCTCATGGCCCTGATGGCGCGCCAAAATTGAAAGACGTCGCGGCCATTCAGCAATTTTGGCGCGGCGGGCCACTAGCGCGTTGTGGTCAAGGC
>JAYSUN010000329.1:0-4402 GCA_043719045.1 Hyphomicrobiaceae bacterium
CTCGGGCTGACGCAATATCAGATCGCGATCATGTTTACCGAGTGCAGCCTGGTCATGCTCATTGTTCAAGCCATCGTGTTCTCGCCCTGGATCAAGCCCGAAACGACGCGCTGGTTCATCGCGCCAGCCCTCGCTGTACTGGCGGCCGGATTGTTCCTGGTGCCTCGCGCATCCGACTTCACGCTGATGCTCGTGGTGATCGGAGCGGTGGCGGCGAGCGCCGGCATTCTCTCGCCGATCCTGACCTACTGGATTTCTAGCAAAGCCGGCAAAGCGCAGGGAGCGGAACTCGGCAAGCAGACGGCGGCATCGAGTCTGGGCGTCACAGCGGGTTCGGCGGCTGGTGGCCTGCTGTTCGATGTGACTTGGCTGCCTAACGCCTCGTTCTTGCTCATGACCTTGCTCACCGGGTTAGGCCTCCTGCTAAGCCTCGGCCTCCCGAAAATGCTCGTGCCACGCAAGGTCGGCGAAGAAGGCGACGATCGCCGCATGCCGAAGTCCCCCACCTATACCGCAACAGGCCGGCCCGCTGCCTGAACTTCAACTTCAAAAGGAGCCCACCATGACAAAGAATGATGCAGTGGTCGCCGTATTCGCCGACCATCACGGAGCCGAAGCCGCCATACGTAAGCTTGCGGGAGGCGGGATCGACATGAAGCACTTGAGTATTGTCGGCAAAGGCTATCACACCGAAGAGAAGGTGATCGGCTTTTACAATACTGGAGACAGCGTCAAATTTTGGGGCACGAATGGTGCAGTCTGGGGCGGTCTCTGGGGGCTGTTCTTCGGTGGCATCTTCATGACAATGCCTGTTGTTGGTCCTGTCATGGTGCTCGGACATCTCGCGGCGATGGTGTTCGCGGCGATCGAGGGGGCAGTGGTCGTTGGCGGCCTGAGCGCTCTCGGGGCAGCTTTGTTCAGCATTGGCATCCCGAAAGACAGCGTGATCCAGTACGAAGACGCATTGAAAGCCGAAGAATTCCTAATCGTGGCGCATGGCCCCGTCGAGGAGATGGCACGTGCCAGGACAATCCTCGAGACGAGGAAACCGACTCATCTCGACCTGCACAAAGACGTGAAAGACATGGCGGCACCGCCGGCAGATCATACCCCGCATCACGCTGCAGCGTGATCGCAACGGATGGATGGCGCGGCGGGCTACTGCCTCGCCTTCTATCCTGAAGCGATTGTTTCCGGGTCTATAGATTGAGATGGTGCTTGGTTGAAATCATTGAGGCATCTTTGGATAGCATCGTTACGATCCCATCTTTTTATAAAGGAAAACACAATGACCGAAGTAAGCCGGACCGCGTCTCCGACGACGCTTAGTTACATTCGCAGCGCCTCGACCGGCGCGTTCTCAACGCTTTTGCTTTTCGTGCTTTGCTGGCTAGGAATTTTCATTGGGCTACCCCTCGTTCTTAGCCATGCCTTCGTTGGACTGTTCACGGTGGAGCCCGCGGGGTCGCTCTCGTCACTCTTGATCGGCGCCTTGTCCGCATTTCTGTCCGGCGGCGTCGCTGGGGTGATCATTGCCCACTGCTACAATCTGGCTGGGAGATTTTTCGGCGAGTAACTGGCTTCGACTGCCGATCTGGCAATCTGCCAAATTTTTCGATGAATGAGTTCGACGTGAACTTGGAAAGTACTAATGCCCCTTGATGCCCCCGCGTCCCCAATAGTCGATGGTCTCACCTCGTTGGACGCTGAGGCCAGATTACAGAGCGAAGGCGCCAACGAGTTACCCAGGGAGAACCGGCGCACACCCCTGCGCATCGTGCTCGAAGTTCTACGCGAGCCGATGCTGTTGCTGCTGCTGGGTGGCGGTACGCTCTATCTGGTGTTTGGAAGCCTCAGCGAAGCCCTGGTCCTCCTGTTCTTCGCAACCTTTTCTATCGTGATCACGGTGGTCCAAGAGACCCGCACAGAAGGCGTGCTGGAGGCACTTCGCGACCTCACCAGCCCTCGTGCGATGGTTATTCGCGACGGCGAGCGCAAACGTATTGCTGGCCGAGAAGTCGTGCGTGGCGATATCGTCGTGCTTAACGAGGGTGATCGTGTCCCGGCCGACGCGACCCTTGTGCAAAGCAGTGACTTGCAGACCGACGAATCGCTGCTGACGGGCGAGTCGGTGCCCGTGCGTAAGTTCCGCAGTGAAAGCAGCACCGCGTCCAAGAGCGGCCGCCCCGGCGGTGATGATCTGCCTTATGTATTTTCCGGCTCGTTGATCGTTCGCGGCACGGGGATCGGTGAAGTGACCGCAACAGGCGTGCGCAGCGAAATCGGGAAAATCGGCCAATCACTCAGCACGATGGAAACGGAGCCGCCACGGTTGCAGGCTGAGATCCGCCGCCTTGTTCGATTGTTCGTCATGATTGGCGGGCCAGTGAGCATTTTGGTTGTGGTGCTTTACGGAACCTTGCGCGGCGGTTGGCTTGATGCGGCGCTTGCTGGCATCACACTCAGCATGTCGATGCTGCCCGAAGAACTCCCGATCGTGCTTACCGTGTTCATGGCAATGGGAGCTTGGCGCATGTCACAAGCGCGCGTTCTGACACGGCGCGCGTCTGCCATCGAAACCCTCGGCTCTGCAACCGTTTTATGCACCGACAAGACCGGCACATTGACCGAAAACCGTATGTCCGTCGTCGCGTTGCGGCTCCAAAACGGCAAAACCTTTAGTCTAAAGCAGCCCACTGGCGAAAAAATGCCCGAGGAATTCCATAGCCTGGCTGAGTTTGGCCTGCTCGCCAGTGCGCCAGAGCCTATCGATCCCATGGATAAAGCGTTTCACAATCTCGGCCGCGAGCAATTGGCATCAACCGAACATTTGCACGGTCCGGATTGGACGCTCGCGCATGCGTACGGGCTTCGCCCGAGCCTCCTCGCCATGTCGCATGCGTGGAAGACCTCGGAGACCGGGACAACATTTGTCGTTGCTGCAAAAGGCGCGCCGGAAGCCATCGCCGGACTGTGCCGCCTCAGCGCCGCAGAACTCACGGCAATCACTCTGTCCGTCGATACTATGGCTGCTGAGGGCCTGCGAGTGCTGGGCATCGCCCGCGCGTGTTACGTTGGGGAATCGTGGCCGGAGCAGCAGACTGAGTTCGCCTTTGAGTTCTTAGGGCTCGTTGGTTTAGCCGATCCATTGCGCGCGAGTGTTCCAGCAGCGGTCCGTGACTGCCGGTCGGCAGGGATCAAAGTGATTATGATCACGGGTGATTACCCCGCGACGGCAAAGGCCATCGGCCAGCAAGCGGGCATCGATGCGGACAGCATCGTCACCGGCACAGAGCTTGAAAAACTGGATGACATAAAGTTGGCAGAGTGCGTCCGTACGGCGACTGTCTTCGCTCGCATCATGCCTGAGCAGAAGCTGCGGATTGTCAACGCACTTAAGGCCAACGGCGAGATCGTGGCCATGACGGGAGACGGTGTCAACGATGCGCCATCCCTCAAGGCGGCGCACATCGGTATTGCCATGGGTGGACGCGGCACTGATGTGGCGCGCGAGGCGTCGTCGATCGTATTGCTCGACGACGATTTCGGCTCGATCGTCAAGGCCATCCGGCTTGGCCGCCGCATCTACGACAACTTGCGCAAGGCGATCAGCTTCATCTTTGCTGTGCACGTGCCGATAGCAGGACTTGCGCTCCTGCCGTTGTTTCTTGGCCTGCCCATCCTTTTCGGGCCCATGCACATTGCATTCCTGGAAATGGTGATGGATCCGGTTTGTTCACTCGCCTTCGAAGCGGAGCAAGAAGAAGATGACGTAATGCGCCGGCCACCGCATGCCCCCAATCAGCCACTGTTTTCCAGACAGCTTATTGAATGGAGCCTCTTGCAGGGGGCTGTCGCCTTGGCTCTAGTCGCCGCAATCTTTATCTATTCATCGTGGCAGGGCATGCCGGAAGCCGAAGTGCGCGCCTTGACATTTTTTGCGCTGGTTACGGCGATTGTAGGACTTATATTAGTCAACCGCTCTTTTAGCGCTTCGCTGCTCGTTGCTTTCCAGCGGCCAAATAAAGCCCTCGCATGGATCCTTGCTGCGGTCACAGCAATGCTAGGGCTGACACTTCTTTGGCCTTTTGCCAAAAACCTTTTTCGCTTCGGGCCGTTGCATTTCAATGATCTTGCGTTGGCACTGGGGGCCGGTATCGCCGTTGTCGTTTTTCTCGAGCTCTTAAAGCCATATTGGTACGAGCGGCTGCGGTCTTGAAATAAAATTGTGTTGCGCGGGGAACTAAAGAGGCTCTGGCCGGCTTTTACATCGAGGGCACGGGTGCCCTCATTAAGACCAGGTTGGGATCAGCATGAAACGCATCATTCTGGCATCGGCAGCATCTGTGCTCACTATTGCGACAGCGCTTGCTGCAGACTCCGCTCCCATGCCGGGTATGTA
>JAYSUN010000330.1:0-12984 GCA_043719045.1 Hyphomicrobiaceae bacterium
GTTGGATGCTCTGGCCGCCGATCCGCTACAACTACTCGTCGATCAACAAGGACTTTCCACGCCTGCAATCGCCGAGCGGCCAGTGCCTGGGCTTTCCGGCACCGCCCCCTTGGGCCACCAAAGCCAAGGCCTGCGATGCTCCAGTCGATCAGGTTGAGCGGTTCCAGCGCCTGGGCAACCGCAATTGGCTCGGCACCGACGATCAAGGCCGCGATGTTCTGGCCCGTCTCATCTACGGCTTCCGCATCTCCGTGTTGTTCGGCTTGCTGTTGACCATCTTCTCAGCCTCGATCGGCATCACAGCCGGCGCCATGCAGGGTTACTTCGGCGGCAAGATTGATTTGATTTTTCAGCGCTTCTTGGAAATCTGGTCGTCGATGCCATCGCTCTACGTCCTGATCATCGTCTCATCCGTGCTGGTGCCAGGCTTCTGGACTTTGCTCGGCGTCCTGCTGTTGTTCCACTGGGTTAGCCTGGTCGGCGTCGTCCGTGCGGAGTTCCTGCGCGGCCGCAATCTCGAGTACATCACCGCGGCCAAAGCGTTGGGCTTGTCCGACGCCAAGATCATGTTCAAGCATCTGCTGCCCAATGCCATGGTCGCGACGCTGACGTTCCTGCCCTTCAAGTTGTCGAGTTCGATTACCGCCCTGACCGCCCTCGACTTTCTCGGCCTCGGCTTGCCACCTGGCTCGCCTTCGCTCGGCGAGATGTTGACCCAAGCCACCGCGAACCTGCAGGCGCCCTGGCTCGGCCTCGCCGCATTCCTGTCGATCGCGGGACTCCTGTCACTGCTGATCTTCATCGGCGAAGCCGTCCGCGACGCGCTCGATCCACGGAAAACCTTCCGATGAGCGCCAGCACTTGGCTGATGTCTGAGGTTGACGGCGCGGGCTTCAGCCCATGACCGCTTTCTGGGCGCTGATCCGGCGCGACCTCACGCTGGCCCTCAAAGATGGCGGCGCCGCTGGGACAGCGCTCGGTTTCTACCTGATCGTGGTCGCTCTGATGCCGCTCGGGCTCGGCCCGGATTTACAGCTGCTCGCGCGCATCGCCCCCGGCATCCTCTGGATCGGCCTGCTGTTGGCGGCACTTCTCGCGATCGGCCGGCTGTTTGAAGCCGATTTTGAGGACGGCAGCCTTGACGTCATGGCCACCGGTCCGCTCGCACTCGAAGCCGTCGCCCTCGCCAAAATCATCGCGCATTGGCTGACGGTTGCCCTGCCACTCCTGATCGTAGCGCCGATCCTCGGCCTGATGCTCAATCTGGATCTTGCAGCCTATGGCAGTCTGACCGGCACCATGCTGCTTGGCACACCGGGCATCAGTGCCATCGGCTGCATCGGTGCGGCGCTGACCTTGCGTGCCCGCAAAGGCGGCTTGCTGGTCGCGCTTCTCGTGCTGCCGCTCTATGTCCCGACGCTGATCTTCGGCATCGCCGCCATCTCGGCAGCACTCACCGGACCGGCGGGCTCAGCCTTGTCGCCGACACTCCTGCTTGCCGCCATCTCGCTGGCAAGTCTGGTCCTCGCGCCCATCGCCACTGCCGCAGCCCTTCGTGCCCAGGTCGGCTGATCATTCCAGCCAAGCTGCCGTGATCTTCAATGCAGCGTGACGCCGGTCGCCTTGGCGATTTCGTCGGCGCTGACGCCAGGCGCCATTTCGAGCAGTTTCAACCCGGTCTTGGTCACTTCCATGACGCCCAAGTCGGTGATGATCAGGTTGACGACGCCGAGGCCGGTGAGCGGCAGATTGCACTTGGGCAGGATCTTGAGATCCATGCTGCCGTCCTTTTTCTTGGCCGTGTGCTCCATCAGCACGACCACGCGCTCGACACCGGCGACGAGATCCATGGCGCCGCCCATGCCCTTGACCATCTTGCCGGGGATCATCCAGTTGGCGAGATCGCCGTGTTCCGACACCTGCATGGCGCCGAGAATTGCCAGATCGATGTGCCCGCCACGGATCATGCCAAAGCTGTCGGCCGACGAAAAGAATGACGAGCCTTTCAACGTTGTCACGGTTTGTTTGCCGGCGTTGATGAGATCCGCGTCGACTTCATTTTCCATCGGAAACGGACCAATGCCGAGCAAGCCGTTTTCAGACTGCAACATCACGTTGACGCCGTCGGGAATGTAGTTCGCCACCAGCGTCGGCAAGCCGATGCCGAGGTTCACATAGAACCCATCCTGCAGTTCCTTGGCAGCGCGTGCCGCCATCTGTTCGCGTGTCCAGGCCATTCTTGTATGCTCCGCTTCGCTTCGCAGATTCCAGTGCTCAGTCCGCAGTGATCAAGACAAACGTAATTGGGGCGTGATCACTGATCACTGTCACCTGACTTCTCTTTTTCGTACCAAGCGTCGTGTGGCGCGGTTTTCTCGCAGTGCAGGCACGAGGTAAAGCGCCACTGATAGCTGCAGCCGGGGCAGAGCCCGCGGGTGTCGAACGTGTTCCAGGCGTGGCCACAGCCGCCCTTGAAGTTCTCCGGTGGGCCCATGGGGCCGCAATACCAGCGGCTGCCGCGTTCGGGCTGCCATTTGCAGGACGGACAACGGATGCGCGGCTTGCCCGCAATGACAGCGTGCTTCTTCTCCGGGTCAAAACCCTTGGGGTCGAACGCGCGCACGACGCGCTTGAAAAAGAGCCCCGTGTCCTTGGCGTTGAAATCGACCCAAGCCACGACCAGATCCTTCTGCTGACTGCCAAATGGCGACCGCCCGATGTCACGCCTTGCGCACGGTCCGCTGCTCGATCCGTTTTTCCGACGCTGCATTGTGGATGATGCGCTGCACAAAGATGCCGGGCGTGTGAATCTGGTCAGCGTCGAGTGCTCCGACCTCGACCAGATGTTCGACCTCGGCCACGGTGACCTTGCCGGCCGTGGCAACCATCGGGTTGAAGTTGCGCGCGGTCATCCGATAGATCAGGTTGCCGGCCTTGTCGCCCTTCCACGCCTTCACCAACGCGATGTCGGCTTTGATGGCGCGTTCCATGATGTAGGTCTGGCCGTCGAAATCCATGGTTGGTTTGCCGTCGGCAATGATCGTGCCGACCCCGGTTTTTGTGTAAAAGCCGGGGATACCGGCGCCGCCGGCACGCAACCGTTCCGCGAGCGTGCCTTGGGGAGTGAATTCCAATTCCAGCTCTTTGGCCAGAAACTGGCGTTCGAACTCTTTGTTCTCACCGACATACGACGCGATCATCTTTTTGATCTGTCGTGTCGCCAACAATTGGCCGAGGCCAAAACCATCGACGCCGGCATTGTTGGACACAGCCGTCAGGCCCGTCACGCCGGTATCGCGCAACGCCGCGATCAGCGCCTCGGGAATGCCGCACAGCCCGAAGCCACCGACTGCCACGATCTGGTCATTCTTGACGATGTCAGCCAACGCCGCCTTGGCGTTCGCATAGGTCTTGTCCATGTGGGCGTCTTTCGGCTGTCATGTTGCGGTGCAATCGCCTTCCTCTAGCGCAACCATAGCAGCCTGGGAAGCGGTCGCGAAGCTGGCAGCCAGGCTCAATGCGGCCGCAGATGTTTTCTGGGCCAGGCCTTCGCTAACGATTGCTCATGACAATAGCGCGAGTACCGAGTAGATCGTCGGGTTCCATTCACTCCACCGGAAAGTCCGTCCATGCTCCGTAGGTTTGCCTTAGCCGCCGTGTCAGCCGGACTTGCAATGACGACATCCGCGCAGGCGCAAACGATCCCCGAGCACAAAATTCTGCGTGTCGTGCCGTTTGCCGACCTCGCGACCATCGACCCGATCACCACCACGGCTGGCAACGTGCAAAGTCACGCCGTCTTGATCTATGATTTCCTGTTTGGCCGCGATGCGCAGCAGGTGCCGAAACCGCAGATGGTCGAGACCTTCTCGGTCAGCCCCGACGGTCTCGTCTGGCGCTTCAGCTTGCGTGATGGTCTGGCATTTCACGATGGCGCCCCGGTGACGCCGGACGACGTGATTGCTTCGCTCAAGCGCTGGGGTGCGCGCGATCCGCATGGTCGCCAGTTGGCCGCCAGCACCGACACAATGTCCGCCATTGACGCAAAGACCTTCGAGTGGAAGCTGAAACAGCCCTACGGCCTGATGCTTGAAGCTTTGTCCAAGTCCGGCTCCAATGTGCCGGCGATCATGCCGAAGCGGGTTGCCGATACCGACCCATTCAAGAACATCACCGACACGACCGGTTCCGGCCCCTTCGTGTTTGTCAAAGACGAGTGGCAGCCGGGCGCCAAAGCCGTCTACGTCAGGAATACCAAGTATGTGCCGCGCAAGGAACCAGCGGATGGCACGACAGGGGCAAAAATCGTCAACTTCGAGCGCATGGAATGGTTGACCCTTGGTGACCCGCAAGCGGCTGTCTTTGCGCTGCAAAATGGCGAAGTGGATTTCATCGAGAACACCCCGGTCGATCTGATCCCGGACCTCAAGAAGAAGGGCATCGGACTGCAGGTCACGAATACACTCGGTCATCAGGGCATGTTGCGGATGAACCACCTGCACGCCCCGTTTGACAACGTTAAAGCCCGCCGCGCATTGCTCTATCTTGTGGATCAACCGAAGTACCTGAAAGCCATGTGGGGCGACGCCGATATCTGGAAACCGTGTCGTGCGTTTCTGGTTTGCGGTTCACCTTTTGCCTCTGACGCCGGCGTTGAAGCTGACTTCGGCACCGCCCGGGACAAGGCGAAGCAGTTGCTGGCAGACGGTGGCTATAAAGGCGAGACAATCGTCCTGATGCAGCCAACCGATATCGCGTTTCTGGCCAATGCCACCCTGTTGCTCGCCCAGGACTTGCGTTCGATCGGCGCCGTCGTTGATGTTCAGTCGATGGATTTTTCAACTCTGGCGCAGCGTCGCGCCAATCGGAAGCCGCCAGCCGAGGGTGGCTGGCATATTGCATTGACCTGGTGGAACGGGGTCTCGTCGTCCGATCCAGTTGGCAACGTGCCGCTCAATGCCAACTGTGACAAGGCGTGGCCGGGCTGGCCTTGCGATGCCGCCCACCAAAAGCTGATCGACGATTTCCCGTTGCTGACCGATCCGGCCCAGAAAATGGCGCAGGCCGTGAAAATTCAGGCGAGCGGCATGGCGCTGGTGCCGTACGTGCCACTCGGCATGTGGTTCCAGCCCGTTGCCTTCTCGCCCAAACTTTCGGGCCTCATCCCCGTCCCCGGCGCCATGGTCTTCTGGAACGCCAAGAAGGCCGAGAAGTAGTCATGTTACCCCGTCTGCGCCGCACCATCCTTGGGCTGACGCTTGGACTGTTTTCAATGACCTCAGCTCAGGGGCAGTCGATTGAAAGCCACCTGGTCGACGGGCTCGCGGGCACGTTGGTTTGCCCACGCCAATGCGCGCATGGGCCTGTGGTCTTGATCCTGGTTGGCTCGGGACCCTCGGATCGAGACGGCAATAGTGCTGCCGGTCTGAACACGCATATGTACCGCCTCTTGGCCGAGGCCCTGGCTACCCGTGGCTTCGTGTCTTTTCGCTATGACAAGCGCGGTGTCAGTGAGAGTAGGGCCCTGGTCACATCCGAAGCCACAGTGACGATTGCAGATTTTGCCGATGACGCGGTCCGGGTGGTTCACTGGCTGGAATCACGCTTTGTTTCGCGGCCGATCGTTATCGCCGGCCACAGCGAAGGCGCGATGCTTGCGGTCATGGCCGCCGCGAAGGTCAAGGTTGCCGGCTTGATTCTGATCAGTGGCGCGGGTCGAACTTTCGCAGACGTTGTCGAGGACCAGCTGTTGCGCACGCCTCGACCACCCGATGTTACAGCCGAGATCAAGCGCATTTTTGTGGCCTATCGAAGGGGAACAGAAATCGGGCCAATCAAGCCGCCGCTCGATCAAACAAATCTATTCCGGCCGAGTGTCCAAGCCTTCTTGAAGTCAGTCATGAATATCGATCCACAGGCACTTTTGGCAAGCCGCAACGAACCGATTTTGATCGTCGGCGGGGGGCAAGACATCCAGGTACTCAAAGTTGATTTTGAGCGGCTTGCGGCTGCGCGGCAGTCAGGCATAACCCGGTTGTGGATTGACGACATGACCCACGTTATGAAGCCTGCATTGCCTGGAGACGCATCACCACTCGCAGTCTACCAAGATCCGTCGCGCGCTTTGTCCGAGCCGTTTGTCGAGGGCCTCGCGACGTGGCTCATGACAATTCCATGCCATTAAACGTCGCGTCATCACCGCGCGATCCGGATTGGCGCGAGACAGAGCTTTCGCGTATGTCCGGGTTTCCAGCCACAACGCACCGCCCACGATGCCCCGCTACCGCCTTTTGATCGAATATGACGGCACACCGTTTTCCGGTTGGCAGGTTCAAGAGGGGCTGCCGACGGTGCAAGGCCACGTGCGAGCCGCAATCCACCAGCTAACCGGCGCGTGGGTCGACGTGCGAGGTGCCGGGCGCACTGATGCCGGCGTTCACGCGCTGGGCCAGGTCGCGCACTTTGACTGCACTAAGAGCTATCCCGACTATGTAGTCCGTGCGGCTCTGAATTCTTACTTGCGCGCGCACCCGATTTCGGTGCTTGACGCGACTCGTGTTCCCGACACTTTCGACGCCCGCTTTTCAGCCGTCGCACGTCACTATCTGTATCGCATTTCAACTCGCCGCGGGCAGCCCGCTCTCGAACGCAATCGCGTCTGGTGGATCACCCGCACTCTTGATGCGGTGGCCATGCACGATGCCGCGAGCGAATTGCTCGGGCTGCATGATTTCACCACCTTTCGTTCGTCCAGCTGTCAGGCCAGGTCGCCGCTCAAGAGCATTGATCGCTTGGCCGTGGACAAGATCGGCGCTGAGATTCACATCGCCATCTCCGCTCGATCTTTCATGCACAATCAGGTCCGCTCGATCGTCGGCAGCTTGAAGCGTGTCGGCGAGGGCGCCTGGTCAAGGGCCACCATCAAGGCCGCGCTCGAGGCCAGGGACCGGGCCCATTGCGGACCGGTTGCGCCAGCGTGTGGACTGTACTTTGTCAAAGTGGATTATGCCGCTGAGGCCGCAGAGCCGGGCCGGTTGTGACGCGCAAAGCCGCGCGCGTTCCGCGTTCAACCGGACCTACTTAGCTGGACATTGCTTTATCGCGCTGAGCAACCGTAGGGTCGGGTCTGCGCCGGTTTGACCGGTTGCCCTGCCGCGACCGCAGCCAGCGCGAGACGGACGTAATTCTGCGCGCCCTTCACATCCTCGGGCCTCGCCGTCGGCCGGTCATCGATCGCGCCGTGGTAGGCCAGCACGCCTTGCGGATCGATCACGGCCATCGTCAGCGCCACGTTGACCCCGTACGCAGCAAGCATGGCGCCGTCGCGATCCAACAGGAAGGCTGATGCCTTAGACTTGCGCTCGTCCGCCAATGCCCCGGCCTCCAAGCTGTCGAGATAGCCCATATTGCCGGGTGCCGCCGATGAGACCGTCAGCCAGACGACAGCGTTCGCAATCGCCTCAGCTTGCAAACTCTGCATGCTGCCCGTCAGATAATGCTTCTGCACAAACGGGCAGTCAGGATTGGTCCATTCGAGCACGACGGTCTTGCCGCGCAATGACGTCAACGACAGCGTCCGACCGTTGTTATCGGCCACCGAAAAATTCGGCGCGATGGTCCCAACTCGAAATGTTGGATCACCGGCAAGGCTGGCCCTTGGGCTGGAGCCAAACCCTGCAAACAACAGGCTGGCGTAGCCTGCGCACGCGCTTCGGCGACTGATCATCGGCATTGGTTTCGCCCTGTTTCAGAGTTACCCGTCAGCATCCAGAAACGGCCCATCAACTTCCGGAATACTTCACCGAACACCCGTAAGCGCGCGTGCTCGCCGGCGTCATCGGCTTGTCCCCCATGGCAGCAGTCACCGCCTCTCGGACAAAATTCCGTGCCTTCGGAATATCCGACACGCTCGCCGACGCGCGGTCATCAATGGCACCACCATAAACCACCTTACCCTCCGGCCCGATGACGAACATGTGCGGGGTCGCTGTCGCCCCGTAGGCGCGGCCGATCTGCCCCTTGGGATCGAGCAAGACAGCTGCTGGTTTGGCTTTACGGTCATCGGTCAGTTTATTGGCCTCCAGGCCTTCGACATAGCCCTGTTGGCCTTTGGCCGACGAAATCACCGACAACCAGACCACGCCCTTGCTGCCCACATCAGTTTGCAGAGCTTGCATGTTGCCCGAGCCATAGTGTTTCCTGACATAGGGGCAATCGTGATTGGTCCATTCGAGAACCACGGTCTTACCTTTGAAGTCGGCGAGCTTGACGGCTTTACCGTTGCTGTCGACGGCGTTGAAATCCGGCGCCGGTTGCCCAGCTGTCGCCCCGGCAAATGCGCTCGACGTCTGCAGGAGTGCCGCCTGAAGCAGCCATGCTATTGCGCAACCGGCCAATGAAAGTCGAGACATCTAGACGCTCCTCTAAACCGACCTGAGCTGTAACCTGATGCACGCGGTAACGTAAATCGGCTGGGGTCTGGACCGCAAGCCAGTCATTGCTCGTATTGGCCGGGACTTGATCACACTCCCGCGATCATAAAACCCGCGCTGATGTCATCCGCATGCCCGTTATGGCGGTTCGAGTTCATGCGGGTTCGTCGCGGCGCCCGCCATGCATCCACGCGATGATCATTCCAGCCAGGGGCACCCATGCCAATCCCGCCACGGCATAGAAGAAGACGTGCATCCACTTGTGGAGTTGCGGCAAGATCATCGCAGACAACACCATCACCAGCAGCGCGTAGACCGTGATCAGCACCAGAAGTGCCACGGTCCCAAACAGTTTCCGCGTCCGCTGCGACATTTCCATTCCTCGCCGGTCGGTTGGTCTACTGGATCAATTCAATGCCGCCAACGCCTTGTCAAAGCCTTTCAGCGAGATCGGAATGCCGATGCCGGCTTCTTCAGTTTGGAAAATGATGAAGACCGCTTGCGTGCCGGTCTTCAATTGGTCGATGAGGGTCTGTTCGGCAGTCACCTGTGCATAACAGGCAAACGAATGACAGCGCAGGAATGGCGCATTGCCGACATCCTTATTGTCGATTTTCAGCCCAAGCCCACGGGGCAAGAGCACGCCCACGGGGGCGAACACACGCAGCACACGGGTGCCGTCCGAGAACTTTTGAAAGTACACGGTCAGTCCGACATTGGCTTTATCCTCGGCGGTCACGGACTGGACCAGGGCGCAGGTCTCGTTCTTCGCGCCCGGTGGCGGGGATTTGCAGACCACTTGCCAGTCGCCATGCTGCGCTTTCACGGTCCCGCCCTCAGGCGATAACGACGGCGCCTGCAAGGTGGCTGCGGGTTGCCCCTTCGCCGCTTGAGCTGAACTCGGTGATGAGGCGCCGACGAGTGCAGCGGCCAATGCCATAATGGTCAGCCATGTCCGGGTCATCTCAGTCCGGGTCATGTGATCTCTCATCTCAATCCAGACAGCCACGTCAACCGGCCAGCCCGCGTGCACAACGCAACGCCGAGCATACCATACCACCCCGACAGCGCCCTCAGGAGTCCCCAACGAAAGCGGCCGAAACAAGTTGGCTGCGCGCGTTCAACCCCCGCCATTCGTCGCGGCTTACGGTTTTTCGGTGTGCCAGGCTCGCCATCCAACACCTAACCTCAATCGGGCGCCGCCGTCACGGCTTGGCGGTCGAGGCGCCACGGCTCGGGACTTGTCGTCAAAATCAGGAAGAAAACAGCGTGTTTATGCCGCATCGACGTGCGCTTGAGTCCCACTGGAACCTTGTGTTTGCTACCGCGAGTTCCAAGAGTTGTTCCGAACCCTGCCGGGCGCGGCATCCTGTGCCGTATCGGCGGGCGGCTGATGGTGTAACACTTGAACACGAAGTTGTAGAATCGAACGCAGGCGCTTTGATCCGTGGTCCGCCAAAAATACCGGCGCGAACGACGTGTCAGAGTGCTGAACCTGCTGATTTAGCGGGATAACGTGGAGCCGGGGACATGAAACGCACAGCTGCGCTGGTTTTGGCTGGAGCCCTGTGGCTCTGTGCTGCCGCCATGCTGCTCTCAACGGGGCTGCTTTCGCCGGGTGCGGCGGTGGCGCAGGCAACTCAGCCTCAGATAACCCACACGGAGCACCTGTCTGCCGGCACCGGTCAGCCGATTCAGGGCCAGATGACACTGCAAAATCCGGTCACACCGGTGGCGGAGGCGATCAACTGGTTTCACCATTGGGTGAACATGATCATCATTGCCATTACAGCTTTCGTGTTGGCTCTGATGATCTACGTGATGGTCCGCTTCAATGCCAAAGCGAACCCGACGCCGTCGCGCACCACACACCATGCCGGTCTCGAAGTCGCCTGGACCGTGATCCCGATTTTGATCCTCGTCGTGATTGCAATTCCTTCATTCAGATTGCTGTTCTTCCAGTATTCGTTCCCGAAACCGGATTTGACCATCAAGGCCGTCGGTAACGCTTGGTTCTGGGAACACGAGTATCCGGACGAGAAAATCAAAGTCACGTCCAACATGATCACCGATGATGAACTCGCCAAGGCCAAGCTCGGCGATGCCGAATTGTCGAAGCGCGTCGCCGGCTTGACCGAGATGGGCAAGATCAAAGCCATTCAGGCCATCGCTGATCCGATCTGGAAAGGCCTTGAAAAAGCTCCAGCCCAGTTCGGTGAAGGTCGCCTTGTCCGCCAGCTGTCGGTCGACAACGATATCGCGGTTCCCGTGGGCAAAGTCGTCCATTTGCTGATCACGTCCAACGACGTCATTCACTCCTGGACGATTCCTTCGTTCGGTTCGAAAATGCAGGCAGTTCCCGGTCGCATCACCGCGACCTGGTTCCGCGCTGACAGGATAGGCGTTTACTACGGCCAATGCTCGGTGCTGTGCGGCAAGAACCACGCGTCGATGCCGATCGCCGTCCGAGTCGTCTCGGACCGAGATTATGCGGCATGGGTGGTTGCTGCGAAAGCCCGGGACTGGAAAAAGGCCCGCGGTATTCTCCAAGCGGCCACTGCACACACCGAGCCGAAGACGCTCGCCGCGGCCGCAGAGTAATCACTCGGAGCTGTCAACTAGGTACCTACCTAGCTGGCAGCCCCACTCGCTTTCTGGCATTGTCCCCGCTCGTCACCAACGACGCTGGATGGAACAGCCGGACGTAGACACGAACTGACAGGGTCAACGGACATGGCAAGCTACGGTAAAGACCAAGCCCACGGCAGTGACGATCATAGCCATGATCACACGCCCGGCTTCTTCACGCGTTGGTTCCTCTCGACGAACCACAAGGACATCGGCACGATGTACCTGTTGTTCGCCATGATGGCGGGCCTCGTTGGTGGCTTCCTGTCGGTCATGATGCGGCTTGAGCTGCAGGATCCGGGTCTGCAATACTTCACGAACCCGCACACCTACAATGTCTTCGTCACAGGCCACGGTCTGATCATGGTCTTCTTCATGGTCATGCCGGCCATGATCGGCGGTTTCGGCAACTGGTTCGTCCCGCTCATGATTGGCGCGCCGGACATGGCCTTCCCGCGCATGAACAACATCTCGTTCTGGCTGCTGCCGGCCGCATTCATCCTGTTGATCATCTCGATGTTCGTCGAAGGCCCGCCAGGCTCCAACGGCGTTGGCACCGGCTGGATCGTTTTGGCGCCCTTGTCGACGCAAGGTCACCCAGGCCCCGCAGTCGACTTCGGTATTTTCGCATTGCACCTCGCCGGTGCGTCTTCGATCCTCGGTGCCATCAACTTCATCACCACGATTTTCAACATGCGCGCGCCGGGCATGACCCTGCACAAGATGCCGCTGTTTGTCTGGTCGGTGTTGATCACGGCCTTCCTGTTGCTGTTGTCGCTGCCGGTTCTGGCTGGCGCCATCACCATGCTGCTGACCGACCGTAATTTCGGCACCACCTTCTTCTCGGCGGCCGGCGGTGGTGATCCGCTGCTGTATCAGCACTTGTTCTGGTTCTTCGGCCACCCCGAGGTCTACATCCTGATTTTGCCTGGTTTCGGCATGGTCAGCCACATCATCTCGACCTTTTCGTTGAAGCCGATCTTCGGTTACCTTGGCATGGCCTACGCCATGGTGGCGATCGGCGTCGTCGGCTTCGTCGTCTGGGCGCATCACATGTACACCTCAGGCATCGGTGTCGATGCTCAGGCCTACTTCGTCTTCGCGACCATGGTCATCGCGGTTCCGACCGGCGTCAAAATCTTCTCCTGGATTGCGACGATGTGGGGCGGTTCGATCACCTTCCGCGTGCCGATGGTCTGGGCGCTCGGCTTCATCTTCCTGTTTACCGTCGGTGGCGTGACCGGCGTGATGCTGGCCAATGCCGGTGTAGATCGGGCGTTGCACAATACCTATTACGTCGTGGCTCACTTCCACTACGTGCTGTCACTCGGTGCCGTGTTTGCGATCTTCGCAGGCTGGTATTATTGGTTTCCGAAAATGTCGGGCTACATGTACAATGAGACCCTCGGCCATATTCACTTCTGGCTGACCTTCGTTGGCGCCAATGTGCTGTTCTTCCCGCAACACTTCCTCGGCCTCGCCGGCATGCCGCGCCATTACGTGGACAATGTCGACGCCTTCGCCTTCTGGAACAAGATTTCGTCCTACGGCTCCTACATCACTGCCGCCGGCACGATCTTCTTCTTCGTCTCGATGATCCATGCCTATTTCATCGCCCGCCGCCCGGCGACGGCAAACCCCTGGGATGTGCCCGAGCGCCTGATGACCCTGGAATGGACGCTGCCCTCGCCACCGCCCTTCCACCAGTTCTCGACGCTGCCCGTCATCAAAGACAGCGATCACCACTAAAATAGCTTCGGGCGCCACACTCTCACCAGTGTCAGGCGCCCGAAGTGTCTCTGCGGGGTCGTCTGGTCTGGGCCAATAGGGTGCGTTGGCAGAAAAGATGATTTAGCGCTGAAGGCCGGCAGCTTTTAAACTGGACAGCTGACGGTTTGCACCTGGCTGGACGGCATTGTTTGGC
>JAYSUN010000034.1:0-6552 GCA_043719045.1 Hyphomicrobiaceae bacterium
TTTTGGCGCGACATGAGGGCCACGAGCAAAAGCATGGGCTGAGTGTGGCGGTCATCGCGCCTTGGTTGAGACCAGTCGAACCGGAACACCGATCAACCAAGGCGCGACGCCACACTCGTGGCCCGTCGCGCCAAAATTGCTGCATTGCCGCGACGTCTTTCAATTTTGGCGCGACATCAGGGCCACGAGCAAGATCATTGGCTGAGTGTGGCGTTCATCGCGCCTTGGTTGATACCAGTCGAACCGGAACACCGATCAACCAAGGCGCGACGCCACACTAGGTTCTGACTCGTGTCGAGCTTGGCGCTCGGCCGTGATGGTGGCTTGCTTGCGCGGTCCGACACGCGCGGTCAGTGGACGGCGACGGTCAAAACTTTTCTGGCTGAGCACCACCGTGACCCGGCCCTGCGTGCCACATGACTGGCGGCTCAGCGCCGAGTGACGATTCATTTTGTCTCAATGACTCTTAATCACCGGGGCGTGAGTGCTCGCAAACTCGGGGCGCCCGGACAGCGGGAATACCTTCGCCGGGTTGAGCAGCCAGCCCGGGTCGAACGCCGTCTTGATGCGCATCTGCACACCTAAATCGACCTCATTGAATTGCACACGCATCAACTCGCGCTTTTCAATCCCGACACCATGCTCGCCGGTCAAGCAACCGCCGACCTCGACGCATTTGGTCAAAATCTCGGCGCCGGCGGTCTCAGCTCGGAGGGCCTCAGCGGGATCATTCGCGTTGTAGAGGATCAAAGGATGCAAGTTACCGTCGCCGGCGTGGAAAATGTTCGCGACCTTCAGCCCGTACTTGCCGCAGATATCCGCGATGGCCGTCAGCATCTCTGAGAGCCGGCCGAGTGGAATGGTGCCGTCCATGCAATAGTAGTCGGCGAGACGGCCAACCGCACCAAAAGCACTCTTGCGACCTTTCCAGATCTTTGCGCTTTGGGCGGCGTTCTGCGAAACGACCATCGACTTCGGATTGAACGGCCGCGCCAGATCTTGCATCTTTGCCAGTGCATCTTTGATTTCGGTTTCCGAGCCCTCGACCTCAATGATCAGCAGCGCTTCGACATCCAGTGGATAGCCGGCTTTGGCAAAGGCTTCGCAAATCTGGATCGCGGGCTTGTCCATGAACTCGATGGCAACGGGAATAATGCCCGAAGCAATGATGTTCGACACAGCTTGACCTGCAGCCTCGCTCGAGGCGAACCCCAGCATCATCGGCCGTGCGCCTTCGGCTGCTCGCAAAATCCTGACCGTCGCTTCCGTCACAATGCCGAATTGGCCTTCCGAGCCAACGATCAGACCGAGCAAGTCATAGCCGCCGCTGTCCAAATGTGGTCCGCCGATGTCCAGCACTTCGCCGTCCATCATGACCATCTTGACGCCGAGCACGTTGTTGGTGGTGACGCCATACTTCAGGCAATGCGCACCGCCTGAATTCATGCCGATGTTGCCGCCGATGGTCGAGGCCAACTGACTCGACGGATCCGGCGCATAGAAAAAACCCTCGGCCGAAACAGCCCCCGTGACTGCCAGATTGGTAATACCGGCCTCGACTTGGGCAACCCGATTGGGATAGTCGAGATCGAGCACCCGGTTCATTTTCGAAATACAAATCACGACGGCGTCTTCCGTCGGCAGCGCCCCACCGACCAGCGACGTGCCGGCCGCGCGCGGCACAACCTTAATGCCCTGCGAATGGCAATATTTCAGAGCTGCTGAAACCTCAGCCGTCGTCCGCGGCAAAACAACTACAAGTGGCATTTGCCGATAGGCCGACAAGGCGTCGGTGTCATAAGTGCGGCGGCCGTCTTCGTCGCTGACAACACGATCGGCCCCCAAAAGCGTCGCCAGATCCGAGCTAATGGCACCGCGTCGGGCCACAATTGCACGATCTGGTTGCGGCATCTCGATCATCGACATGACGGGCACCTATGATTACGTCCGATAGCCCCTTGGCACGTGCCATCGCATGGCTCCAAATGCAACAGCCATCGGCTGACTTTGCGGCTACATCCAAGTAAATCCAACCGACCCTCACGCTTTTCGTTGAAGCTTCCAGTTTTTTTGATTGATAAAGACGCCCATTTCCACCAAAAAGACATTGTACACATATTCGAAGAAGGTCCTGACACAGCTGAGCTGTGAAAGACCCACGGCAAACGGGGGATCGAAACGTGACAGCCATTACCGACCTTGACATTTTTGCACGCGTTGCGCGCACCGGCAATATGTCGGCCGCGGGCCGCGAAATGGGCCTGTCACCAGCGGTTGTCTCCAAACGCATCTCGTTGCTGGAAGATGAGGTTGGGGCTCGCTTGTTTCAGCGCACCACACGCCAACTCACGCTGACCGAAACCGGTGAGGGCTACTACAAACGGGTTGTCGATATTCTCAATCTTGTCGAAGAGGCACATGACTTCGTCTCGCGCCGCAATACCAAGGCCCGTGGTTTGCTCAAGATCACCGCGCCGACCACCTTCAGCCGCTTGCACATTGCGCCGTACCTGCACGACTTCCTGTCCAAGTATCCGGAAATCGAACTGGATGTGCATCTCACCGACGACTTTGTCGACATTATCAGCCGCGGCTTTGACGTGGCCATCCGGATCGGTGAACTGCAGGACTCGTCCCTGGTCCAGAAAAAGCTCGCCAACGACACGCGTGTCATCGTCGCGACGCCCAAGTACATCGAGAAGTTCGGTGTCCCGAGCAAACTTGAGGATCTTGACTTCCACAATTGCCTCTCGGCCGGCGCTCAGGAATTCTGGCGCTTGCAAGGCATCGACGGCGAACATCAAATCCGCGTCAAGGGCAACATCCGGTCGAACTCGGCTGAGTTTGTGCGTGAAGCCTTGCTCGCCGGACTCGGCCTAGGCTTGCGTTCGATCTGGGATATCGGCCCGGAATTACAAAAGGGCCACCTGAAGGTCGTGCTGCCACAATACCGCGGGGCCGACTCCGTCTCCATTTACGCGGTCTATCCGTGCCGTGACTTCATGCCGACCAAGGTCAACGCCTTGATCGATTATCTAACCGAACTCTACAGTTCCGAGAACTATTGGGACAAAGGTCTCGACCTCGACAAGTTGGCGCCGATGACAGCCAAGGCGGTGAGCAAGATTGTGACAGGCGTCCCACGCCCCACGAACGGCAATAGCCGCACTCCGGTCACGCTCGATTGATCACGTTCGGTTGAACCCTGAGCCTGTCATGATCGAAGTCGTCAGCATCTCATCGGGAAGCTGTTGCTGCACTACGTCGCGCGGTCAAACGCGTGGCTGATCGGCTATAACTCTAAAACGTCTCTCTGACCTTAGATGGATGATCATGACTCGACCACTAAATCTGGCGGCGACCCTCGCAGCCCTTGGGCTCGCAACCAGCCTGTTCGCGACGTCCGCTTCGGCACAAGCTGGGAATGTTGAAGCCGGCGAGGATGTCTTCAAGAAGTGCCGTGCCTGCCATGATGTCGGTCCAGACGCCAAAAACAAGGTTGGCCCACAGCTGAGTGGAATCATCGGGCGGAAATCTGGCACAGTGGAGGGCTTCGCTTACTCCGACGCCAACAAAACCGCCGGTGAGAAAGGTCTGATTTGGACCGAAGAGGAAATGTTCAAATACCTCGAGGCACCGCTGACCTACATGCCAAAGAACAAGATGGCCTTTGCGGGCCTCAAGGACGAACAGGATCGCCGCGATGTGATTGCGTACTTGAAAACGTTCAAGTAATCACCGCGTTGAAACTCTGAAACCTGCGCTGGCTGAAGCCACATGGCCGAGTGTGGCCCTCATGTCGCACCAAAATTGAAAGAAGTCGCGGCCATTCAGCAGTTTTTGGCGCGACGGGCCACTAGCCAGTTTCGTGTGTATTTGAGCCACAGCTACGTCGGAGCAATGTGACACCTGGCCAATGAAAAGACTGGCCAATGAAAAGACTGGCGACCGTGGCAATTGCCGGGGCATGCCAGGTGCGCGTCTGTGCCCCTCGCGCATCAATGTGCATGATCCGCACACTAAAACTGCAACACTCCAACAGTTTTGTTCTGATCACACCTGAACCCCGGACATTACCCAGTTGCGCTCGCGTAGCTTTCGAGCGAACATGCCGTTATGGCTGACCTACGGCGTTTATCGTCGATGAGAGTGACGGGCTGCTTCGGCGCCGGTGCCAGATCCACGATCCTCTTGATCGGGACGGGGATGCGGGCAAACCGGACGATCCGGTCTTTGCTTGACGGCGTCAACGATTGGTCATGTCCAGTACGTTTGCGTACCGGTGACATCCCTGCCACGTCGAATGCGATATTTTGGCTTCACCCTACGCCTGCCCCAATGTTCTGCAAGACTGCAACAATCCCGTGTGGCGACTGAAGAGGCTAACTCCAATGCCGAACCAGGACAACATCTTCGATATGTTTGCTCAGGCTTACGAGAGCAAAAAAGAACACCGAATGTCATTGCGCGAATACCTGGAAGGGTGCCGCAATGACCCCTCGCTGTACGCTGGCGCTGCCGAGCGCATGATTGCGGCCATCGGCGAACCCGAGTTGATTGATACCGCCAAAGATCCGCGCATGGGCCGGATCTTCATGAACCGAACACTCAAGATTTATCCAGCCTTCAAGGACTTCTATGGCCTTGAAGAAACCATCGAACGCATCGTTGGATACTTCCGTTATGCGGCCCAGGGCCTCGAAGAGCGCAAGCAAATCCTCTATCTCCTGGGTCCCGTCGGCGGTGGCAAATCCTCGCTGGCTGAGCGCCTCAAGGAGTTGATGGAGAAGCGGCCGATTTACGTACTCGCAACCAAGGATGAAGTGTCGCCGGTTTTCGAGAGCCCACTCGGCTTGTTTGATAGCGTGACCATGGGGCAGAACCTCGACGAAAAATACGGCATTCCCCGTCGCATGCTGCCGGGCCTGATGAGTCCTTGGGCGGTCAAGCGCCTTGACGAGTTTGGTGGCGACATCTCCAAGTTCTCGGTGGCGATGCTGCACCCATCGCGCCTGCGCCAGATCTGTGTTTCCAAGACCGAGCCGGGCGATGAGAACAATCAGGACATCTCGGCACTGGTGGGCAAGGTCGATATTCGCAAGCTCGAGCACTACGGCCAGAACGACGCCGATGCCTATTCTTATTCCGGCGGCCTCAACCGGACGACCCAGGGCCTGCTGGAATTCGTCGAAATGTTCAAAGCCCCGCTGAAGATGCTGCACCCGCTGCTGACGGCCACCCAGGATCGCAGTTACGTCGGCACCGAAAACGTCGGCGCCATGCCCTACCAAGGCATCATCGTCGCGCACTCAAACGAAAGCGAGTGGACCAGCTTCCGCGCCAACAAGAACAACGAGGCCTTCCTCGATCGCATCTGCGTGATCACCGTCCCGTACTGCTTGCGCGTGCTCGAAGAACGCAAGATCTACGAAAAGTTGCTGACCGCATCGGATCTTAAGGCAGCACCATGCGCGCCGGGCACGCTCGACATGCTGGCACGCTTCTCGGTTCTGTCGCGCCTCAAGGAACACGAGAACTCGCAGCTCTATTCCAAGATGCGTGTTTATGACGGCGAAAGCCTGAAAGACACTGATCCGCACGCCAAGACCATTCAGGAATACCGCGACGCGGCCGGCGTCACTGAAGGCATGGACGGCGCCTCAACACGCTTCGCCTACAAGGTGCTGTCGGCGACGTTCAACTTCGACAACACAGAGGTCGCCGCTGACCCCGTGCACCTGATGTTCATTCTGGAGCAGGCGATCAAACGCGAGCAGATGAGCGAGGAGCAGGAAAGCCGCTACATCGAGTTCCTCAAGGAGGACCTGGGTCCAAAGTATGCGGAGTTCATCGGCAATGAAATCCAGAAGGCTTACCTCGAGAGCTATCATGATTTCGGCCAGAACTTGTTCGACCGCTACGTTGCGTATGCCGACAGCTGGATTGAAGACCACGACTTCAAGGACCCCGACACCGGCCAGCTGATGAACCGGCAGGTGCTGGAACAAGAGCTGTCCAAGATCGAGAAACCGGCTGGCATTGCCAATCCGAAGGACTTCCGCTTCGAGGTGGTGAAGTTTGCGCTGCGGGCGCGTGCCAAGAATGGTGGCAAGAACCCGACCTGGACCAGCTACGAGAAGATCCGTGACGTGATCGAGCGCCGGATGTTCAGTCAGGTCGAAGACCTGTTGCCGGTCATCTCGTTTGGCAAAAAGCAGGACACTGAAACTGAGGGCAAGCATAACGAGTTCGTCCAACGCATGGTCGCGCGCGGCTATACCCCGCGTCAAACCCGCCGTCTGGTCGAGTGGTACATGCGCGTGAAAAAATCGAGCTGAGGTAACGACGATGGCCAACGCGCTTCGCCGCCAGGAAATGACCGTGGAAGAATTCCTGCAATGGAACCTCTCACAGGATGAGCGCTATGAACTTGTCGATGGGTTGCCGGTTCCACTCAGGGCCATGGTCGGCACGCGGGCGGAGCATGACACCATTGTCGTCAATCTGATTGCCGAACTCCGTCAGCAATTGGCTGGGTCACCCTGTCGCCCG
>JAYSUN010000331.1:0-1626 GCA_043719045.1 Hyphomicrobiaceae bacterium
TCGCTCACGACCGGCACTCCGCCAAGAGCCTGAATACGGACGCCCGGCTCACCCCGAGGCGGTCGGCGATCTCGGAGGGCCTTACCCCCTCGGCGGCCATGGCGCGCATCTCGGGCAATTTGCGGCGGGCTGTCGGCGCACGCCCACGATACTTTCCGAGGCGCTTCGCGCGTTCGATCCCTTCGCGCTGCCGGGCAAGCATCAATTCACGCTCGAATTGAGCGAGTGCCCCGAACATCGTCAGCATTAATTTTCCCGTGGGCGACTGCGTATCCATCTCGCTTCCCCCAAAATCGAGAACCCGCAGGCCCACGCCCTTGGCCTCAAGCTGGTCGATGATCCGAAGCAGGTCGGCGGTCGATCTCGCCAAGCGATCCAAGCGAGTGATGCAAAGGGTATCGCCCAGCCGCACAAAATCGAGCGTCGCATCAAGTTGGGCACGCTCGGCGACCGACGAGACTTGCTCGCTCATGATCTTGGTGCAACCCGTTGCAATCAGGCTCGCAATCTGCGCCTCAAGACCGGCGATCTGGTCCACTGTCGAAGTCCGCGCATACCCTACAAGCATCTGATATTACTCACTTTTGCCTCTGAACTGAGACTAAAGGAGTGTGCGCCGCAGGCTAGACCAAAGTGATCCAAGCTACTGATTTACCGATCCTTATTCGGGTTATTTTCACTCGTGGCCTTGATCGCAGGCACCTTTCCAACCACCGTCAAGGACGGAGGTGCAGATGCAAGATCGCTATGCTGGGGACGTCGGTGACTATGTGAAGCTGGCCCTGCTCCGTGCTCTTGCACCCGGCTTCAATCTTGGGGTTGCGTGGTATATCTACCCCGATGAGGACCACAACGCCGATGGCCGACACGTCAGCTATTTAGATCGACCGGACGAGTGGCGGCACCTCGATCCAGAACTGTTCGACCTGCTCGCCGCTACGGTTCGCCAGCGGAGGTCTGTTTCCGCGCTTGAAGCGTCTGGTGCACTTCCGTCCGCCCGCTTCGCATCCAAGCCCATTCGGACGGGAGAATTGCCTCCCGCTCGTCGATCCGAGGCGAGGGAGGGATGGTTCACGGACACCCTTGATTTCATGGCCGGTTGCGACTTGGTGTTTGCCGATCCGGACAACGGTCTGATCGACGATGACCCGCACCGCCGCCGAGACCGGAAGTTCGGCAAGCAGATGCCGCTGGCTGAGGCCAAGGCATTCGCGCACGGACGCCAAGCCGTGATCTATCACCACAATACCCGCTTTCGGGGCGGCCATGATCTGGAGGTGCAGTGGTGGCGCACCCAGCTTGGCGAGGGCACGGTGGCTGTCAGGGCGAACGCCTACAACTGCCGGTCACTCTTCATTGTGAACCCGTCAAGGGAGACCACAGGTAGAGCCAAGGTGTTCTGCGAACGGTGGAGAGCGCATCGGGTTCGGTGGTACGGCTGAGGGGTCGTCTCCCGAGGCTCCAAGGGTTCAATGGGAAAGGTCCAACAGGACCGCATCCGACCTCAGCGAGAAGGGAATGGGCGTGTTGGCAGTGTCTCCCTAGGGGAAGGCCCTACGAGATCGCGGGCAGAAAGAAGCAGCTTGCTGAAGCGTCCCGGGTTTTCCGGAGGCTCCTATCTGTGAG
>JAYSUN010000332.1:0-1626 GCA_043719045.1 Hyphomicrobiaceae bacterium
GCTCAGTAGCGAATGGTTCCCGGGTCGAGGCCCATACTCATACGCCCAAAGACAGTAAAATTATGCGGGCCCATTGCGATATGGCGGAACGCCGCCAACAGGTCGCGATGCTGTCGTTCCAAGGGAAGATCCTCGCGGATTGATGACGAACCCGCCGCCGAGCATATGATCGTCATGACCCGTTCCGAGGCCTCTCCGGCGTGGGCCAAGCTTGCGCGAAATCGCGCTCGGGACAAGTTCAGATCGCCACTCCGATTCTGGACGCAGGCCTGCAAATCCATCAACGCATCGCGGACCAGCGCACGTGCCGCTCGATGTATCATCGCAGCCCTGCCCAGATCAGTCTGGATGGTTTCCCGGTCTCGCAGCAACTGGGACGTGCCTCCGCGTGTCCGCTCTGCCAGAGCCGGAACTCGTCAATCGCTGCGGCTGCCAGCCCCAGGGCGACCAGTGTCACGCTGAGGGGAAACGCAGACAGGATTGGTACGAGGAACTGCACGCCGGGCTGCAACGGAGTCGTGGTGATAAAGTCATGGCTGTGGTCGGCTGACACAAATACATCCGTTGCCCGAAAACTGCAGCTTCCAGTACCACGCAGGCCAGCTACATGCCAATTGTCGATCAGCTCGACACGTTCGACTGGCATGTAGACTGCAATCGGAGATCTGGGATCCGGTGCAGACCCATCGTCAACGGTCACCAACGCCATCACGCGCTTGGCGCCATGAATGCCGCTCGCGAAAGGCCAGAGCCCGTTGACGCAGTAGCCACCCTCAACCTTTTTCGCCAAGCCCACTGCGCCCGTTGAAGAAGCGATCAGGCAGTCGGGATCGGCAAACCAGTCATTCGCCACGTGCTCCGGAAGAAAGGCGGCCATCCTGCTCATGATGGCACCGTTGGTCACGACCCAGGCAAAGGAGCCATCAAGCCGACTTGCCACTTCGATCACTTCGAACAGATCTGTCAGGGTCAGTTCCTGCCCCCCAAACCGGGCCGGGGTGAGTATCCTAAATAGGTCGGCATCGACCATGGCGTCGAACAACCTCTGCGGCAGCCGTCGATCCCGATCAAGATTGCCTCGTTCCTCCGAGACGATGCCTGCCAGCGATGCAATCCGCATACAAATGTCCGTCCGTCTGTCGATCCCGTCCATGGATAATCCCTCCGCCGCGATGTTCCTGGCATGCTGGGCTGATTGTCGGTGGGATGCAAAGTCGAATATCTTGTGCTAACCTGAGCGAAATTCATCTTGATCTGGCGAGCTCTAATGCGCAACCAGCCCCCGCTTGCATCCCTGCGCGCATTCGAGGCCGCAGCACGCCGCCTGAGTTTCAAGGCGGCTGCGGACGAGCTTCATGTAACAGCGACCGCTATCAGCCATCAGATACGTGTTCTGGAGAGCTATTGTGGAGAGGCCCTTTTCCATCGATTGCCGCGACCGTTGTCCTTGACGCCAGCAGGGACCAGACTTTACCCGGCTGTGCGCGAGGGATTCGACCGATTTGCGGAAGGGCTCAGCCAGTCCAAGGCCAAGAACTTCGGCAAATTGCGTGTCACGGCCACGGACGCATTTGCGGCCCGCTGCCTGATGCCGCGCATACCTGCGTGGCGACAACTTGCAAACGA
>JAYSUN010000333.1:0-12972 GCA_043719045.1 Hyphomicrobiaceae bacterium
TCCACGCATTGTCTCGCTCCGCCAGCCGATTTCCGATGGGCAAAGGGGAATCATGATTTGCACGGCGGCGTCGAGCGGACTATTTCAACAGCCTGCTAGAGCGCTTTCATGAGCCACATCATGTGGAAGGCGTTCTAGATCGATCACATCGCAGCCACGATGCCGCGCCACCTTTCAGGGGTGGTTGAGACAGCGGCCCGCTGGCAATCTGACCAATACTGACGGTCAAGGGCAGACCGACATTTAGAGCGGTGTGGCATTCCCTGACGCCTGCATCTGGTCGTCGATGTCGCGCAAGACGCTAGGCAGCAGATCCGGCAAGTCGTCGGCGATCAGCCCCGGTCCGAAATTGCGGGCTGCCGCGCCGTGCATCCAGACGGCTGCAGCCGCTGCGAGAAATGGGTTCATGCCTTGCGCAAGAAGCCCAAGGATCATTCCACTCAGCACGTCTCCGGACCCTGCTGTTGCGAGCGTCGGTGGAGCGTTGGTGTTGATGATCGCACGCCCATCCGGCTCGGCAATCACGGTGTCGCGGCCTTTGAGTACGACTACCGCTCGGCTCCGCCCGGCCGCGCGCTGTGCACGGCTGAGCTTGTCGCCACTTGGATCAAACAGACGTCGGAATTCGCCATCATGCGGGGTCAGAATGCAGGGCCCAACGATCGCCCTCTCAAGGCATGCGGGCTGGTCATGAAACACGGAGATGGCGTCGGCATCGAGTACGACTGGGCGGCCAGTGGCCAACATGGCCAAAGTACGTGTGCGCGTCCCGTCGTCAGTCCCGGCACCGGGTCCAATCAACATCGCTGAAAAACGACGGTCGCCAAGGAGATGATCGAAATCAGCTGTGCTGGTCAGTGGTCGCACCATGATGCTGGTCAGTGCGGCTGCGTAAATCGGTAGCGCAATTTCGGGTACAGCGATGCTTGTCAGTCCAGCACCGATGCGCGCTGCGGCCCGTGCCGCCAGACGAGCAGCCCCAGTCATCGGGTAGCCACCCGAGATCAGCGCATGGCCGCGGGTGTACTTGTTTGCGCCATCATGCAGTCGCGGGAGGTCTGCGCTCCACAGGTCGGGATGGTTTTCGAATGCGCGGGGGACAACATCGACAAGCACTGTGTCTGAGATACCGATGTCCGCGACGACAACAGAGCCGCACAAGAGGCTGCCCGGCAACAGTACATGGCCCGGTTTTTTGCGAAAAAAAGTGATGGTCACCGCCGCTGCTACGGCGCCATTGGCCTCGCCAGTATCACCGTTGACGCCACTTGGGACGTCGATGGCAACAACGGGTAGCTTTTTGTCGGCTGCGGCAGACAAAACCGCGGTCACGTCCCCGTCCATCGGGCGATTGAGCCCTGCTCCGAAGATGGCGTCAACCACCAATTCGGCATGTGCAAGGACGGCCGGACTGAGCGGCTCGATGGCCGCGTGCCACAAGTCCGCATGATAGCGAGCCGCACCGGCAAGACGGTCGCGGGAGCAGGTCAAGGCGACACGCACTGGCCACCCGGCGTTGGCAAGCGTGCGGGCTGCGACGAAACCGTCAGCGCCGTTGTTACCGGGCCCACATAACACGAGAACCGGACGGACGGACCAGCGTCGTTCGATTTCGCGGGCGACAGCCTTGCCCGCCCGTTCAATCAAGACGGCCACAGGCGTTCCGGCTGCTACAGACAAGCGATCTACCTCAGTCATCTGGGTGTTAGTCAACAGTGCGGTGTTGAGTTTCATACAAATAGCACTCCAAGTGCCTGAGCGAATGAGGGTCACAAACGGTGCTGCGCGGCAGACCGTCGTGTGTCTTGTCAGCCGAAATTGAACCGACGACACGTGGATTGCCGGATCGGTGGGGATCGATTTCCCCATTCGTGCAACAGGAAGTCCGTGTCTTCGGTGAGTACAAGATATTCGCTGATGCGCTTTTGGTCGCTGTTCTCGTTGATCGACATGCGCAGACCTCATCTGGCTATTTGATCCACATCATGTTCGCAGTTCCGGTTCGCGTTGTCATTGTCGTGCGATCAATGGAGTTGAGAATGTTCTCGAAACCCAATCAATTCGGTGCAGTTTTTATAGCGCTTCTGGCTTCCGTCACAAACGGCCTCATTGCGGAGGCCTGTGCTGAGGGGAGCGTTCGAGAAGGGGCGCAGCTCATTCAAAAGCTCTGCGCAACGTGCCATGTTACGGCGGACACATCGAGCGCGAGTGTTCCGACTGGACCGCCAACGCTTCGCGGCATCGCCAATCGCTTCGATCAATCCGCCGAGCGCATCACTGGCGTGCTCATTCAGCCGCACGCGCCGATGCCAGAAGTGCAGCTCACGCGGTTGGAAATCGAACACATCATCGCCTATCTACAAAGCCTGCGTGAACCCGATTTACCGCCATTGAAGGGTTTTCAGCCGAATGCGCCGGCGGAGCCGAGGAAACTCGCGCCTGCGTCCGTCCCATTCATCGTGGCGCCTAACCGCAATGGCGCATCTGCCACGCTGACGGGCAGCTACTGCTTATGGACTTCGCCAGCGAAAACATAACCGACGCCGCGCACTGTCTTGATCAAGCGAGGCGCATCTGATTGCGCTTCGATTTTGCGGCGCAGGCGAACAATCAAGGCATCAATCGACCGGTCGAAGGGGGACCAGTCATGGCCTTTCAGGATGTCCATGATGTTGTCGCGCGAAAGTACCCGGCTTGGGTGTTCCAGGAATGCGACGAGTAGATTGAACTCAGCGGTCGTCAGATCCTGGTTTTCACCCGCTTGAGACGTCAACTCACGACGTTGGAGAAAGAGCGTCCAGCCGTCGAATACGTAACGCGTGCCGGGGACTGCCACGGGCGTGTGTGCAACCGACGCCTGATCATAGCGTCTGAGAACAGCGCGGACCCGAGCTAGCACTTCGCGAAGGTGAAATGGCTTGGCAATGTAGTCGTCAGCGCCAAGTTCGAGACCAACCACCCGGTCGATCGGATCGCCCTTGCCGGTGATCATCACGATCGGGACGTTGTGCTGACCGCGAATGCGCCGGGCGATTTCGAGGCCATTCTCGCCGCCGAGCTTGAGATCCAGCGTCACCAAGTCGACCGATTTGCTCGCCAGAATGTTGGACGCCTGAGCACCGGTTTCAGCCTCACTGACGATAAAATCGTCCATCTCGAAACACTCGCGCAGAACGGCTCGAACGTCCGCCTGATCGTCGACCACGAGGATATGGCGCTTTGTCGGTTCGTTTTGCATGACCCGAAGATACGGTTTGCAGCCGCGCATTGGAAGGGCTGTTGTAAACTACTACAATGGCTTACGCATCGAACATTGCCGGGCGACAAGAGAAACCACTAGCCGGCCGGCATGCGGTCAGCGGCCGGACCGGCCGGAACTTTTCCGGTCCGGTATCAGCTGTTACTGTCTGGTGCATTGACCAGCGGAAAGCCACAGCCTTTCACTGAGATTTCATGAGCAGCGACTTTCGTCGTACAGGTGTCATGGGCGGACAGCCGTGCTCTCGCTGCTCTGGAATTGTGTTACAAAATCCAGGGACGGTGGGCCAACATAATGGGTACTCCCGCGCATGTATCGACGTTTGCGATCGACTGTCACAGAATTTCTTGCGCGTCTGAAGGTCGCGGAGCCGCGCGTTGAAGGCAGGAAGGACCGCGTCCTGCAAGAGCGCAGTCTTAACCACAAACCACAACTTGGACCGATTGACGGAGCCCGCTCGTTAATCGAGGCGCTGCCTGATGCGTTGCTGTTGCTGGATCTGCAAGGCACAGTGATTGCTGCCAACGCCGCTGCTGGAGACGTCTTCGGCAAAGTCTTTACTGGTGAACACATCGGCCGAACGATGCGGCAGCCCGAATTCATGGCAAGTATGAAATCAGTTTTGGCAAATGGACAAAAGTCGACTTTCGAATTGGTGCTGAAATCGCCAACGGAACGGCACTTAGACGGTTCGATCTCACAGTTGACCGGTTTCGGTGATGGTCCAGATGCACCGGCGCTGATTGTGAACCTGCAGGACATCAGTGAGCGCGAGGCCCTTGGTCGCATGCGCATGGAGTTTGTCGCCAATGCAAGCCACGAATTGCGCACGCCGCTGACGGCGGTTTCGGGGTTCATCGAAACCTTGCGCGGACCAGCTAAGGACGACGGAACCGCGCGAGAGCGCTTTCTCGGCATCATGTCTGAGCAGGCGCAGCGCATGACGCGCCTGATCGATGATCTCCTCTTACTCAGTCGCGTTGAGATGCGTGCGCACCTCCCGCCTTCGACCACGACCGATCTAAACCATGTGGCTGCCGAGGCAATCAGATTGGCGGCCCCGCAAGCCAGGAAGGAAGGAACGATTCTTCAAGCGGATCTGACGGACGCCGATACAAAGCTCCCTGGCGACCACGATGAATTGATGCAGGCCGCGCAGAACCTTGTGCAGAATGCGCTGAAGTATGGTCTGCCCGGTGGTAAAGTTACTATCCGGACGATCCGTGATCGGGATCGCCGTGGCGAAGAGAGCTTACGCTTCAGTGTTGTCGACGACGGCCCCGGAATTGCCGAAGAGCATCTGCCAAGGTTAACTGAGCGGTTCTATCGGGTCAACACGACCGCCAGTCGGGAAAAAGGTGGCACGGGGCTCGGTCTTGCCATCGTCAAGCATATCGCCGCCCGGCATCGGGGACGGGTTGAGGTGCAATCGGTCGTCGGGCGCGGTTCGACGTTTTCACTGGTATTTCCAGTGACTAGGAGGTGAGCCTGGGCGGTACCGTGGCTTCTGTCATAAAATTGCAATGTCTGTGTCATACTCGGAGAAGTGAACAATTGCGGACAAAACCTGATGACCGGCCACATCGTCGCATCTTACGATGCAGACCTCGCCTCTCTCGATCGCACGATCGCGGAGATCGGCGGGCAATGTGAGCAGTTACTGACCAATGCGTTTGCTGCACTCGAAAGGCGAGATCCAAAGCGCGCGGCCGCGGCCGCCGCCAGCGATGCGGCGATCGACGCACTTGAGCGCGCCCTGCAGGATCAGTCGATCCGCATCATCGCGCGCCGCCAGCCGATGGCCAACGACTTGCGCCACATCATGACGGTGATCAAGATCGCAAGCGACTTGGAGCGCATTGGGGATCTGGCCAAGAACATCGCCAAGCGCGCTATTGCCGTTGCGCACGAGACGCCGCCAAAATCCTTGCTGACGGGCCTCGGCCACATGACTGAACATGCCCTGGGCCAACTGAAGGACGTGCTCGATGCCTATGCGGCGCGTGATGCGGATAGGGCCATGGCCGTCTGGAACGACGACGCGCGGATAGATCTTTTATACAACTCACTATTTCGGGAAATGCTGACCTATATGATGGAAGATCCGCGCAATATCGGCATGTGTACGCATCTGCTGTTCGGCGCCAAGAACATTGAACGCATCGGCGATCACACCACCAATATTGCGGAGAATATTCACTTTCTGGTCCACGGCGCGCTGCCCGACGGGGATCGACCGAAGGGCGATGAGACCAGTACGCTCGTCACTAAACCACAATCATGACGACAGAGGGCGTGCCGACAGCACGTGGTAAAAAATATGGCATCGATCCTCATTGTCGAGGATGAAACCGCGTTGGTCGAACTGCTTCGCTACAATTTCGAGGCGGCCGGTTATAGCGTTAGTGTCGCCATGACCGGGGCCGCCGCGGATGAGGCGTTGGCCGATACGCGGTTCGATCTCGTTTTGCTCGACTGGATGCTGCCGGAGATCAGCGGCATCGAACTCTGCCGGCGCATCCGACAGCGCGCGGAAACGGCCAATCTGCCGGTCATTATGCTGACCGCTCGCGGCGAGGAGGCAGATCGCATTCGAGGCCTCTCGACTGGGGCCGACGATTATGTCGTCAAGCCATTCTCCGTCAACGAAGTGCTAGCCCGCGCAAAGGCGTTGCTGCGCCGGGCCACCCCGGATCTGGTTGCAAGTCTGCTGGTCTTTGACGACATCGAACTTGATCGCGCCGCACATCGGGTTAAGCGAGGCGGCCGCGAACTTCGGCTTGGGCCAACCGAGTTCAAGCTGATCCTCTACATGATGGAGAACCGCGGCCGAGTCCTGGCGCGTCAACAGTTGATCGACGGCGTTTGGGGGCGTGATGGCGATATCGACGAACGAACAGTCGATGTGCATATCGGGCGCTTGCGCAAATCGTTGGTGCGCGATGATGAAAGGGATCCGGTCCGGACTGTGCGCGGCGGCGGCTATGTCTTCGGAGAAAAGTAGAAATTGAGTGTGTGCCGCTCGCGGGATGAAGACGGACGGCAGCCTTCCAACGCGCCAGTGCTGGCAGTGACGGCGCACTGACCTGCGCGATCTGGTGGCCCATGGCAACGAGAGCGGAGTGCATGTTTTCACCCTGCCCTCTTCATTTGGCCGGCGTCGAAATTCGGGAAGAACAGTTGCTGGCCGTCGATCCTGTAGGATCGGATTGCGTTCTGGCCTTCGGCCGAAGTGATCCAGTCGATGAAGGACTGTCCTAAATCTTTTTTCACGGTCGGGTGCTTAGTGGGGTTGACCAGCATGATCCCGTATGGGTTGAACAGCGCCTTGTCGCCTTCGACGACGATCTCAAGCGCATTCTTGTTCTTGAAACTGATCCACGTGCCACGATCCGCAAGCACATAAGCGCCCATGGCGGCAGATATGTTGAGCGCGGCGCCCATGCCTTGACCGATCTCGCGAAACCACGCGGGTTTTGCCGTCGCAGGGTCGAGTGCCGCGCCCTTCCATAGCGCCAGTTCGGCGGCATGGGTGCCGCTCTTGTCGCCGCGCGAGACGAACGGCGTGGCGGCGGAACTGATCGCCGTCAGCGCAGCGAGAATATCCGTGCCACCCTTGATCTTTGCGGGATCAGCTTTCGGCCCGATCAACACGAAGTCATTATACATCATCTCGAAGCGTTGCACGCCGAAACCGTCGGCGACGAACTTTTCTTCCAGGGATTTGGCGTGGACCAACACGACGTCCGCGTCGCCGCGCCGACCCGTATCGAGCGCCTGTCCCGTGCCTTGCGCGACGACCTTCACGGCGATGCCGGTCTTGGCCTTGAACAGCGGCAGGAGATACTCGAACAGGCCGGAATCCTGCGTTGACGTCGTCGAGGCGACGACGATGGTTTTGTCCTGGGCGATGACCAGAGACGGGGCAAACGTCAGCAATGTAGCTATGGCAAGATATGTCAGTTTCATGTCGGTCGCCTTGAACTACAGAACAAGATCGCCCGCGAGGAACCGTCGCGCGGCCTCGCTGACGGGTTGGGTGAAGAAGGTCTCGGTGGCTGCGTGCTCAGCAACGCGGCCTTTGACCAAGAACACGATGTCGCCTGCGAGCCGGCGCGCCTGACCAAGGTCATGGGTCGCAAATACGACTTTCACGCCGGAACGGCCGATTGAGCCGATCAACTCTTCGATCAACTTGGTTTGTGCAGGATCGAGGCTGGCCGTGGCTTCATCGAGCAGCAGCAATTGCGGCTGTCGTGCGAGTGCACGCGCAATGCCGAGCCGTTGCTGTTCGCCGCCCGACAGTCGCCGCGCCGGACGCTCTGCCAGATCAGATAGCCCGACCTGAGCGAGCAGGTTCGCGATTGCTCCGGTCTCGCTGGGTCGACCGGCGGCGCGGAGTGCGAAGGCGACATTTGCAGCGACAGTTCGGCGCAACATCACCGACTTTTGAAAGACAATAGCGCGGGACTCAACGTCGACCTGGATATTGCCAGCGGTCGGCTCGACAAGTCCCATTACGACGCGCAACAGCGTGGTCTTGCCTGATCCATTGGGTCCGATGATTGCGGTCGGCGCGCCCGCGCTGATGCATGCCGATACCCGATTCAGGATCGACGTGACGCCGGCCAGGACGACGATATCATCGAGCCACAGCACTCTTGCCGCGATGTCGACATCATCCTGCATGGCGCTCCGACCACTGCCGGAAAGTCCAGGCGAGCGCATTGACGCCGAGGATGATTGTGATCAGCACCAGCCCGAGGCTGATCGCGAGCGCGGGATTTCCCTTCGACGTTTCGAGCGCAATCGTCGTCGTCATCACGCGCGTAAAGCCGTCGATGTTGCCACCGACGATCATGACGGCGCCAACTTCCGCAGCCGCCCGTCCGAAGCCCGCGAGCAGGATGGTCACGAGGGAAAAGCGGGCATCCCACAGCAGTGCCTGAACCCGCTGCAACGGCCTGACCCGCATGGCTGTAAATTCGTCACGGTACTCGGCCCACAGGTCCTCGATCACCTGGCGGGTCAGCGCGGCGATGATCGGTGTGATCAGCACAGCCTGGGCGATAATCATGGCTTTGGCCGTGAACAAGAGCCCCAGAAAGCCGAACGGACCGGAGCGGGAAAGCGCGAGAAACACCAGCAGTCCGACGACGACCGGTGGCAGCCCCATGAGTCCGTTCAAGGCGACAATGACGGCGTCGCGGCCTGGAAAACGCGTAAGTGCTACAACCGCACCGAGCGGTAAGCCGATGAGCCCCGCGAGCAGCGTCGCCGACAGTGTCACGAGCAGCGACAGCCGCACGATCGCGAACAGCGCCGCATCGCCGGATAAAATCAGTGAAAGGGCACTTTGCGCATCCAACAGGGCAAACTCACCGGAAGGTATTGACCATTTAATTCTCGCGTGTTTTCTTCTGTGAAGTCAACAACTAGAAAATTTGCACTCAAATGCAGACAAGTGCAGGCCTTAACCTCTTGAATTCTGCCGAAGCCGCTGACTATCTCCGCATTAAGGAGCGCAAGCTCTATGAGCTGGTGGCGGAGCAGGCGATCCCGTGCACCAAGGTCACTGGCAAGTGGCTGTTTCCGCGGGCCGACCTGGATCGCTGGTTGCTGGCTGGCATGGCGCGGCCCTACGGCGTGACGCCAGCGGAACCGCCACCTATCGTCGGGGGGAGTCACGATCCCCTGTTGCAATGGGCGCTCGCCGAGAGCCGCGCTGGCCTCGCGATTTTGCCGGAAGGAAGCGAGCGCGGCTACCGGCGTTTTCTCAACGGCGAGGTGATCGCCGCCGCCATCCATTTCCACGATCTCGATGACCTCGATAAAGACGCCAATATCGAACTGGTCTCAAAGGAACCGACCTTCTACGATGCCGTGCTCGTGCATTTCTGCTCACGCGAGCAGGGGCTGTTGATGGCGACTGGCAATCCTCTCGGACTTGCGACCATCAGAGATCTCAATGTGAAAAAGATCCGTGCGGCTGTGCGCCCGGAAGGCGCCGGAGCGCAGCAACTGCTGCTGGCGCTGCTGAAGCGCGATGGCCTCACGCTGCGAGATCTCGGCCAGTCCCTGTTGGCGCCGACCGGTCCAGACATCGCGCAGGCCATCCGTGCGGGTCACGCTGACGCTGGTATCGCCACCCGCGCCGTTGCGACCGCAGCCGGCCTCGATTTCCTGCCCCTGGTCACCGAACGTTTCGACGTCCTTGTGCGCCAGCGCGACAGCTACCGGCCGCCGCTGCAAACGTTCCTCAGCATCATCGCGAAGCCCGCATTCGCGTTCCGCGCAGCCGAACTCGGCGGCCTCGATGTGTCGAAGGCTGGGCAAGTGAGATGGGCACCCTAGCAGCGGCCTCAGTCTTTCCGAATCATCGAAGTCCAATTCAATTCAACCCACGGGGACCGTGCGGTCGTCGGCTCAAGTTTGAACGATGGGCCGCATCTTCGGTTGGTTGAGGTGATGCCCGACTGATGCCGCTCCGATAACATGCTGCCAATTCTGCGTGAAGGTCGAATGACGATGTCGAGGAATTGGTCGCCTGAGGACCCGCAAACTGAATCCCTCGCCCGCCGTCTTCTGCAAGAGCCCGCAAGTGCTTGCACAGAACGAACGCGTCACGTTGCCACGAGCTGGCGTGATCTCGATCGAACGTGGTGGCGCTGTTTTCGTTTGACCGACGTCAATGCCGGGTCGGGTCACATTCTGCACTGATACGTCAACTAAGTCAGCAAGACATGAGGCGCGCCCCATGAAAGCCCGCGAGATTATGTCGAAACCGGTTTTGAGTGTCGGGCCGGATGATGCTGTGAAGGTTGCGGCTCACATGATGGCGCAGCACCGTGTCAGTGGCCTGACCGTGATTGATGATCAAAATCAAGTCGTCGGCATCATCAGCGAGACGGATCTACTTCATCGTGCAGAACTCGGCACCGTCGCTCGCCACAAGTGGTGGCTGACGATGTTCGGTGATGCTGATCGCTATGCCCGTGCCTACGCCAAGTCCCACGGCTCGGTCGTGCGTGATGTAATGTCGCGAGCGGTGGTCACGGTTGAGGCCGACGCCGATCTCGCGACCGTGGCACGGCTACTCGACGATCATAAGATCAAGCGTGTTCCCGTGATTGAGCAAGGGCTATTGGTCGGCTTGATCACCCGCGGTGATCTGGTTCGTGCCTTTGCTCAGACACCGAGCACAGTTCCGATCGCCGACCTCGATGATGCGCGTCTCCAGGATAGGATTGCCGAGAGCATGCGGGGGCAGAGTTGGCTGGATAGTCATCTGGTCAGTGTCGTGGCGACAAGCGGTCGTGTCACGTTGCGTGGCTTTGTCCCGACGCTGGACCAGCGCACCGCTCTTTGCGTTCTGGTCCGTGAGACCGAGGGTGTCACGACGGTCGGTGATCATCTGTTGGTTGGCCGACCAACATTGTCGGCGGTCTGAGCACAGCGCGCTGGAGCCACGAGCATGCAGGTCCCGTCGCGTCGGCAACTTGCTCTCGGAGGAACAGCCACGGCCGCGACCACACTTTTTTTTGCCACGCGTCAAAGCTTCGAAGCAACCGGTATCCTACGCCAGCATCGTGGCTGACCAATCACGACCCTTCGACGCCCATCTTTCGGCGCCGATGCTGGTCTCCTCTGGAACTGATTCGGATGGCAACTCTGGTGGCCAATAGCCATAATTCGCAGCCTTGGCGCTTCAGTCTCAGCGTGCAGCGCAACACTGTTCGGCCCGATCTCCAGCGCCAGTGCCCGGTCGTCGATCCTGATGATCACCATCTCTGGGCGTCGCTTGGCTTCGGTTCAGTGAACGCGAGATTCGGCTCAGGTGCAGCCATGCCGTAGTCCCTCCGGCGACCGACTGGTGCCGTCGTCGACTTTTACTGAACTCAGGAAACATACGCTTCCTGTTTGCGTCGCATAGTCTGCAAGAATGTGAGACGCGGGCGTTGGCGCCGCTCGTGCAGTTCCGATCAATGCGACATCATTACGGGGATCTGAGCGTGGCCAAGTACATGCTGCGTCGCTCCGCCAAGCATCATCTCGCGTAGTCGCGAATGGCCGTAACCGCCCATCACGAGCAGGTCCGCGCTGAAGTCATGCGCGGCTGAGAGTAGGTTTGCGCCTGTCGTCTCCCAGGTGATATGAATGGTTTCGTGACTACAACGCACGCCATGCCGCTGAAGTGCGGCGAGAGCGCTCTCTTGCGACGCGTCGATTTCCGCACGTGCGGTCCCAACTGTGACCACCTTGACCGCATCGGCCTCGGTGACTAGTCCAATGCCGTCGAAGGCCGCACGCGCTGCTTCGCGGCTGCCGTCCCACGCAAACAGGACACGCTTCGGCGGTAAGTTTACTGTCCCGTAGTTCGGCACAATGATGACCGGCCGACCGCTTTCGAAGACCAGCGTCCCCCCCACGTCTGAAAGATCGGACATCGGCCAGTTCGGATCGGCCTGCAGCGCAAACACGAGATCGACCGTGCGCGCTTCTCTGAGGACGACTTGGCTCACGGAACTCTCGTCGGCATCGGCGACCCGCCATTCGCCGAGACAACCGGAACCGCGCAATCCGTCCTCGAAAGCACGCTGCAACTCTTTTACGATTATCGCCGCATCACAGCGCGCTTGGTCCAGAATGATCGGACTCGGCGCCCCGGGCATGCCGGCGCCAAGGACGACGGCCGGTGGCAATGCGCCAAGACCAATGACATGGGCCTCCCACCGCCGCGCAGCTGGCATGACTGCATCAAGGAGGAGCTTCGCGCGCCGACGATCATTGAGATGAATCAAGATCGTTTTCGGGGTCGGCATCAGGGTCTCTCCGCTGGCAACTTCAATGCGAAAACATCACGGGCACTTTCGCATCCTTCAAGATCGTGCGTGTCGCCCCGCCGAGTACAAACTCGCGGAAACGCGATCGGCCATAGGCGCCCATGACCAAAAGATCCGAGAGATCCTGGTCGACTTGCTTGAGGAGTTCTTCACCAACTTTCAGGTCGCTGCCTCGTGCTTCCGCGCTGGTGCAACGAATTCCGTGGCGGGCCAGCGTGGCACTGATCTCGGCAGTCGGCAGATCGCCGGGTGATGAGGTTTCGTCCTCGGGATTGATCCACAGCACCCGCACGGTGTTTGCCCTCGTCAACAGTGGCAGGGCATCGAATGTCGCGCGGGCGGCTTCGCGGCGATCATTCCACGCAACCGTGATACGTTGACCGATCGTCTCGATCGTCCCGGCCGTGGGAACCATGATGGTCGGTCGACCACTCGACATAATGATGTCCTCGGGGCATTCCAGCAGCAGCGTGTCGTCCCAGTTAGGATTGCGTTGTGGCACGATCAAAAGGTCCGCCGTGCGGGCATGGTTCATGATCACATCGGTACTCGGTTGCTGACCTGGTTCGACGAAGCGCCATTCTTTTTTGATTTGCAGCCCCGCATCCGCACTTTCGAACATGTTGGCGATAATCTGGGCCCTTTGGCGCAGCGCCTTCTTGCCGCCTTCCATAACGCTGCGTGCATAGCCGAATGCTGGTGAGATGATATCAGGCGGCATCGCGAACAATCCGATCAGATGGGCATCATGGGCAATCGCGAGTTTCGTCGCCACAGACAGCGTTTTCGCAGCTCTCACCTCGTCAGGCAGATGAACCAGGATTGTGCGGTAGTGGGACATGAAAGCCTCCAGAGCGAGTGATGCCTACA
>JAYSUN010000334.1:0-4390 GCA_043719045.1 Hyphomicrobiaceae bacterium
GGTTGAGCGCGCGGCCGACATCCTGAAATGCCGTGTACCGGAGCACAGTCACTTGTCCCGTTTCCGGGTCGACCTCCACATCGCACACGTGCGCGCCAACTTCGACGCCGAGCGGCAATTTGGTTGAGATACCGCGTCCGATGATGGCGCCCTCGGTCAATGTGGAGCGCATCAAGTCATGCAGATTGATCGAGGCCCCGGCTGGACTTACCCTGCGGAAAATACCGCCCGCGAACGTCAAGGCTTCCGGTTTGCATTGCAGTTTTTCGGCGGCGCGTGAGCGCAATTGCTTGAGCGCATCCTGGCATGCTTCCGAGACAGCCGCAGCCATCGTTCTCCCGACGCGGCTGCCGGCTGCAACATCTGAATATCCGGAAGCTTTGGTGTCACCCATCGCGATGTGAACGTCGTCAATGGACAGGCCAAATTCCTCGGCTGCGACCTGCGCCATGGTCGTGCGGGTGCCCGTCAGATCGATGGCCCCCATGGTGACCATCGGCCGACCGTCACCAGAGACTGTCACGTGCGCGGCCGATGTCATCGATGTGCCGCGCCAATAGCCAAGTGCGAAACCACGGCCGCGTGGCAGTGCGCCCTGGCCCAGTGGATCAGTCCAGCATGGGTGGCTCGCGACGCGTTCGATGACAGTCAGGAGTGGCATTGACGGAAACGGTGTGCCGATCGGCATGACACTGCCTGTGACCGCCGCGTTCTGTCGTCGGAATTGCAGGGCGTCGATGCCAAGGTTGAGCGCCAGTTCGTCGATGGCTTGTTCCATCGCGAAGGCGGCCTGAATGCCACCGGGACCACGGTAGGCTTCCGTGCGCGGCTTGTTGGTGACGACGTCAAAGCCATCGAGCCGCAAATTCTGGCACTGATAGGGCGCGGCCGAGGCTTGCATCATCAAGGTGGTTGGCGTGCCCGGCAACCCGCCGCTGTCGAGGATGAAGCGACCGTCAATGGCGGTGAGGCGTCCGGTTGCATCCGCGGCGACCTGAATGCGGATTGCGGCGGCTGCGGCCGGGCCCGAGCCACCGCTCATGACGTCTTCGCGGGATGTCACGATCTTGATTGGTCGCCCCGTGAGTTGTGCCAGCCGCGCGGCGATCGGTTCGACATGAACCGTAATTTTGCCCCCGAAGGCACCACCTACTTCCAGCGGGATGACTTTGATCCGCGCTTGCGACAGGCCGAGTAACGTGGCGCATTGAAGCTCGGTTTGAAAGGCACCTTGAGTTGAGGCCCAGATGGTCACGACACCACCAGCGTCCGCCTCGGCGACACAGGCATGCGGCTCAAGATAGCCTTGGTGTGCGGTATCGACGATCACATCAACCTCAGACTTGGCTGCGCACGACTTGAGGGCCGCGGCAACGTCTCCGCGCTCAATGACAGTGCGCCCACCGACGTTGCGGGGGACCACCGCGTCAGCTTCAAAGCCCTTCGGTTTGTGGTCGGGATGCAGCAGCGCAGCAGTGGCCGCCATGGCAGCTTCAATCGTCATCAAAGGTGGCAAAACACCGTAGTCAACCGAGATCAGCGCAAGTGCAGCGGCGGCAACAAAACCATCCACCGCTGCGACTGCTGCTAGTGGCTGGCCGCGCCAAAACACGCAATCACGTGCCATCATCGTGACAGCTGAGATCCATACATCCGCGCCGGTCTCGCCAAATGGGATCATGGTCCCGGGCGCAATCAGCGGAAAGTCTTCGGCCGTAATCACAGCCAACACGCCCGGTAGCGCCATGGCCCTCGCCGTGTCGATTTTTAGAACGCGGGCCGATGCATGTGGACTGCGTAAGATGCGACCAACCGCCATCCCAGGTCGTGTCAGGTCGGCTGGATAGATGGCGCGCCCCGTCACACGCTCGCTGGCATCAACGCGTGGCAACCGCTTGCCGACAACTTTGAAAGGCTCGAGTATTGCTGTCACGCCGGTGTCTCCTGCATGCGCATCGCGGCCAATTGAATAGCTTCGACGATCTTGCCATAGCCCGTGCAGCGGCAGATGTTGCCCGCGATGGCATGACGGATGACGGGTTCGCTCGGGCTTGGATCTCGCTCGAGCAGAGCCACCGCGGAGAGCACGATGCCCGGGGTACAGAAGCCACATTGCGTACCTCCAATCTCGGTCAATGCCGCTTGGATGACGTGCAAGATGTTGCCTTTGGCGACACCCTCTATGGTGGTCACGCGCTGGCCCTGCACCTCGGCTGCGAACACCAAACACGCGCACACCGGTTCGCCCGCCAGTAAAACCGTACACGCCCCACAATTGCCGTTACTGCAGCCTTCCTTGGTGCCCGTCAGTCCGAGCCGGTCGCGAAGCAACTCAAGCAGCGTTTCGCGTGTATCTGCGAGCGCATCCGTGTCGTGTCCATTCACGTTCAGCGAAATGACGGTCTTCATGACAGGGTGCATCCCAACTGGTTGGCGCAGTCGACGAGAGCGCGTCGCGCCAGAACGTTGACCAGCTCTCGACGATAATCGGCCGAGCCACGGGCATCAGAAATCGGCGCCGCTTCGGTCGCTGCAAGGGATGCTGCATGCGCAAAAACGGCCTGTGACGGCCGCTTGCCGATCAGCGCGGTTTGCGCCCTCCAGGCAATCAGCGGCGTTGGAGCGACCGACGCCAACGTCAGGCGCGCATCGGCAATGGCGTCCGCGGTGTCGAGAGCCAACCAGACACCGACGCCAGCGATCGCGATGTCCATTTCCCGCCGCGGCGTGAACCTGAGATACTTGGCGCTTGATCGTGCGCGTAACCGTGGCAGACGAATCGAGACCAGAATTTCCGTCGGGTCGAGTGATGTGCGGCCGGGTCCCGTTGCAATGTCGGCGATCGCCACGCGTCGTCGACCATCGGGGCCCGCAATTTCGGCGTCCGCATCCAGGCAGATCAAGACCGGCACGCCGTCGGCTGAGGGCGCTGCGTTACAGATATTACCGCCGAGCCCAGCGCGATTTTGGATCTGTAGGCTACCGATGAGCTTGGCCGCCTCCAAAACCGCTGCGTGGTCGGTGGCAAATTGCGGGTTCCGCGCCATCGCGCCCACACTCACGGCAGCGCCGATGGTCCAAATACCGTCGGGCGCACGGGCCAGTGCCGTCAGTTCCGGCACGCGCTTCAGGTCGATGACCTCGCCCACGCTGCGCCGGCCTTCACGCATTTGCGCAATCAGGTCCGTGCCCCCCGCGAGGGCGCGCGCTCCGGGGCGGGCCAGCAACAGCATGGCATCGTCGAGTGTCGTCGGACGATGATAGTTCAGATCTTGCACTTTGGTTCCTCAAGAAAACGGCGTTCTGCACCTCACCGACCGACCCGACGACTGTCGCGCTTTGAGTCTAAGCAGACTTTCATCGATGGCCCAACGTATGCCTGTTTCGATTTGTTGATTCAGCAGAACTTTATCGCTCAGCCCTGACGGACACGTCGGCCAACTCTGCATAGAGTTGCCATAGGGTTCGCCATGTCACAACCGCCACGCCGCCGCGCGTCGTTTGCCTTGGCGCAGGCGCCGAAACTGTCGTACCATGTGACGCGCCCCGAATGTGCGCGGTTCAACCGATCATAAGCCGTCGCAACCTGCAGCGATCACGCGACGATGGGTCGAGGCCGTTCAGATACCCGGGCCAAGCCTGCCACACGTGAGCCTGTCGGTGACACCGCTGCGGCTTGCCGACAAAGTGCCGACGAGGTCTTGCCATCGCCGAGCGCTCAGTTTAGGCACTCGTCCTGTCGGATGGGTGGCCGAGTGGTTTATGGCTCTAGTCTTGAAAACTAGCGTAGGTGAAAGTCTACCGGGGGTTCGAATCCCTCCCCATCCGCCAAGGGCCTGTATCAGCCGATCTCAGCCGGTCTCAACCACCAGAAAACCCCTGCATCGCCAATTGATTAACCGATTGGCGTGGCTTACCGTGCTCCTCCCCGTTTCCCCGCATCTCAACACGAGTGGGGGTTAACTAGGGGATAGGCGGAGGCCCCCAATGGCTGCCGGACATGTGGGGAAGAAGCTTTCGGCTTTGAAGGTCAAGGCTCTGAAATCCCCTGGTAAATGCGAGGACGGCGGCGGACTGCGCGTCGTGGTCGGGCCGAATGGCGCAAAACACTGGGTCATGCGGGTCACCGTATCGGGCAAACGCATCGAGCGGGGCTAGGATCGTGTCCAGAAGTCTCACTCGACGCCGCTCGGGATGCTGCCGAAAAGGTCCGCTGGGCGGCCGAGGTCGACGTCGTGCCGGGTGGAAGAACGCCAGTCGCTCAAATTTCAAGCCGAACTTGCTTAGGTGGCTCGTGAGAACTAAGATATCAGGGCGTCTCAGAGGACCGCTCGTGCTGGTATCGATTGATGATCGTGGTAATATAATACACGGGCAAGCTCCGGCACCT
>JAYSUN010000335.1:0-12953 GCA_043719045.1 Hyphomicrobiaceae bacterium
GCCAGTCGCATCGACCTTGGCCACGGAGACGGGCGGGAAGCTGACGATGGGTGCACCATCCTTGCCGCAAGCTAACTGCCCATCCGCCGTCATGAGCACGGTCGCGGGGTAGAGGCCAGTGGGGCTTGGCGTGTGCTTGGCCTGATACTTTGCCGCCTTGCTCATAGCCCCCGCCAAATCGGCCAACGCATCGAACGCGGCCAAGGTTTCGTCGCTGATCTGGTGCTGGCGGTGGTCCTGGCTGGTCATCACTTCCCCCGGTAGCCCGCTGGTAGCCCGCCCATTCCATGGCAAGCGAGGCGGTTCCCGTAGCAAGCGAACCCCACGCGGTAGCAAGCGAGGCCCAGTCCCATGGGCAGACGGTGGGCTGATTTGCCGGAAGCGACAAGGCCGCGGCGGACCAGGGTGTGTCCCACAATGACGCGCTGCAACGTGGATCAGATCAGAATATGTAGTCGTTTCAGAGGGGTCTGGACTGCGCCGCTTGCTACTCGCTGGCTACGGAGACATTGTCTTGGGGCGGACGAACCGTCTAAAACCCCGTAAACATTGGTGAGCCGGGACGGGATCGAACCGTCGACCACATGATTAAAAGTCACGTGCTCTACCGCTGAGCTACCGGCCCCACCGGCGCTGCGTTTATAGACGTTTTCCACCTGTGACAAGCGGCGCATCGACGCGAGGCTGATCCATCGACGATGAAGCCGCGAGTGGCCTTGCCGATTTCCATGCTCGGTTTGGTCCCATTAACCGTGAGTGTTTTTTGGCCAAAGCGGGTGCAGTTGACTGTGACATTATGATAGACAAGCGGTGTCATGCCAAGTCTAGCGGCAGAGTCATCGGCCCGCCGGACATTGGTTCGGACCCAATCCGCCAATCAAAACTGCCGAAAACGGCAAGCAACCCGTAGTGCTAGGAGTCCCTCATGAACCTCATCTCTTTGGCGATGAACTTTATCACCCCCTCGATCGTCAGCCGCATCGCATCGTCGCTCGGCATCGATAGCAAGATCGCACAAATGGCCATTTCGGCAGCGCTCCCGAGCATTTTCGCCGGCATTGTTGGCAAATCATCGAAGCCCGAAGGCCTCGGCCAATTGACCAGCATGCTCAGCCAACAGGATTCAGGTCTGCTATCCAATCTGGCTGGCATGATCGGTGGCTCTGATCAGTCCAAGCTCGTGACCGGCGGCACCAACATGCTCGGCTCACTCCTGGGCAATTCCACGCTTGGCATGCTCACCGGCGCGATCGGCAAGTTCTCCGGGATGGGTGAAGCTCCGACAAAGAGCCTGCTGGGCATGCTTGGTCCGGTCGCAATGGGCACACTCGCACAGCAGCAAAAGTCAAACGGCCTGGATGCTGCGGGTCTGGCAAGAATGCTGCTGGGCCAGAAGGAAAACATTGCCAATGCAATGCCAGCCGGTTTCAGTGATTTGCTGAAGGGCACCGGGCTGCTGGATGGTTTACCGAAACCGACGGTTAGCAGTGCGGTATCCGAAACCGCCCGCTCAATGGGCACAACGGCGACTTCGGCAGCTACATCGGCACAGAGCACGGCACGCAACGTGGCCCAGGATGCCGGGGCCGCGGTCAAACACGCAACATCACCGACCGCAAGCGGGCTACCCAGCTGGCTGACCTGGGGCGCACTCCTGGCAGCACTGCTCGCCGGCTTCTACATGTTTGGTCCCGGTTCGGGCCGCAAATTTACAGCGCCGCCGGCGCGGATCGTTCACAACAATGTCGATGTCGTGCCGCAGGTGGCCAATGTCTACAACACCCTCCGCGATACGCTCGGCAATGTGAAGGATCAAGCGACCGCCCAGGCAGCCCTGCCTCGTCTGCAGGATAGCGCCAAAGCCCTGGACAGCCTGAATACGCTGGCCGGCGGCATGGCCCCGGCTACGCGTAGCGACCTTGCCAAACTGATCCAGGGCTATCTGCCGAACCTGCGCCCCTTGATCGATGCGGCACTGAAGTCTGCGGGCGTCTCAGGCGTTGCCAAGCCGATTCTCGACCAGATTCTCAGTCGCATGGAAGCCTTAGCCAAAGGCTGATTGCAGGCGTTGACGATTGGCTCGTCGCGGCGGGAGCGGAAGGCCAAGCCTTTCGGCTCCCGTTTGCGTTTGAGACGATGGCACTGAGGACGTTCTCAACGATCATCGAATCGCGATCGGTTGGCGGAGCGTCTGTGCGAGCAACGGCCCGGTATCCCGGAATTTGGGCTGCGCCTTCGCGCGGCAAAAGTTCCGGGCCACCGATGATGAATGGAGCGCTTGTCGTGGCAAGTCTGCTGAGTTGAAGTGTTCGCGGCAACTTGGCAACGCCCCTGCAACATGTCACAAAACTGTCTTAGACACTGGGGGAAAACATCGCCGCGGGTTCCAACTGAACGCGCTTGGGTAGGCCACGTCAAGGTTGGCTGTGCGTCCATCGCATTTTAAACAGACCCTGCTGCTGCGTATCAATTGGGGGGCCAAATGCCTGATACCGGGGGACTGGACGAGGTTGCCATGCCGACCAAGGTTGGCACTGCAAAACCTGCGTTGACGACAGTTGAAGAGCCAAACATGCTCTCGCGTTTGCGTAATCTGACCCTGCGATCCAAGTTGTTATTGATGCTGTTGCCGATTGGCTTGCTGTCGATGGGCATCCAAGCCGTTCTCAGCCATTTGAACGGCACGCGTGCGATGTTGGAGCAAGGCAACGAGCTTGCCACCGCCGTGCGCCAATCCAAAAAGCAGCAAGTTGAGTCATTCCTCAACAATCTGCGCGACACGTTCCCCGTGTTCGGCGACAACGTCGCCGTGGTGTCAGCCACCAGCCAGTTCCGCGAGACCTTTGCACAGTTTGGCCGAACCCGTCTGGCCGACGATCGCCGCCGCAAGCTTGAAGACTTCTACCGCCAGGAAATGATCCCAAAGCTGGCGGAGAAATCTTCCCCCGGCGAACACATCCTGTTCGAAAATCTCTGGCCCAGGACCGACCGTTCGATCGAGGCACAAACGCTTTTTATCGCCGAGAACCGGTTCAAACTCGGTGAGCGTGGCAGACTGATCGATCACCCCGTCAGCAATCCCTACACGCTGGCCCATTTCGCTTATCATGGCTGGTTCCGCGATGTGATGCAGCGCTTGAAGCTGTATGATCTGATGCTCGTGGATGCCGATACTGGCAGTCTGATCTACTCGGTCGAAAAAGAAGCTGATTTCGGCACATCCTTGTTGGATGGGCCGTATGCCAACACAAACGTCGGCCGACTTTTCCGCCGGGTTTTGTCGGAACACAAGAAAGGTTTTGTCGCGCTTACTGATATTGAAATCTACCCGCCGTCTCTGCTGGCACCATCAATGTTCATCGCGACACCGGTTTACGCCAATTTCAAACTGACCGGTGTCCTGATCGGCCAGATCTCGGTAGGCGAATTGAACCGGGCCTTGAACGGCAACAACACTTGGAACCAGGACGGACTTGGCGACACCGGCCTGGTGTACATCGCTGGACCCGGCAAGTTGTTGCGCAGCGATCATCGCAAATTCGTCGAGAGCAAGGATGCTTTTATTTCGACGCTGAAACAGATCGGTGTCCCAGACAGCGTTACCGAGGGAATCCTGAGATCGGATTCGACAATTCTGAAGCTGCCGGCCAATAGCGAGGCCGCTGAACGCGCACTGCGCGGTGAAACGGGCACATTGATCGGGCCAAATATTCTGGGCCGGCGAGCCTTGCAGGCTTACGCTCCGCTGAATATCCCCGACCTGAACTGGGCCATCGTTTCGCAACGCAACACCGATGAAATTCTGGCCTCGGTGAATGCCTTTCAGCGCCGCATGATGGTCCTCGCCTGCGGCTTGGCGCTGGCCACCGCCGTGGCATCCATGTGGCTCGCTTCGCGTTTCTTGCGGCCCGTCACCAGGCTCATTGCCGGGATGGAAAGCCTTCGATCTGGCAAGGTCGACGTCAAGATCGAGAAGCTCGCAGATGACGAATTTGGAGCACTGACTGACAATTTCAACAAGATGGCCGAGACCATCCGAAAACGGGATCAAAGGATTGCAGAAAAAACCAGCGGCAATGATCTGCTGCTGAAGCGTTTGTTCCCGGAGGCCATTGCCGATCGGATGATCAAAGGCGAGAGCCAAATCGTTGATCGGGTGTCGAATGTAACGGTGGTCTACGCCTCGATCCTTGGCTTCGTGAAGGCGACCGAAGGCAAGTCGCCGACGGACAGCATGGCCCTGCTGAACGAGATCTTCGATGTGTTCGATCAGGCCGCACATGAACACGGTGTCGATCGCGTCAAGACGATCGGTGAACACTACATCGGCGTTTGCGGCTTGAGCGATCCCAAGCTGGATCATGCGCATCGGTCGGCGGCGTTCTGTGATACTGTCGCGCGCGAACTCTTGCGCATTTCGCAACAGAAATCGCTGCAACTTGAAGTGCGCGCCAGCCTGTCGTCCGGTGATGTCAATGCCGGCTTGGTCGGCGATCGCCGGTTTGTCTTCGAGATCTGGGGACGGCCTCTGAATTTTGCCCGCCGTCTCATCCATGAAGCCGCAAGCAATGAGATCCGCATCACCGACGAGACCTACCGGTTGCTTGGCCCTGACGCCGGTTTTAGGGAAAAACCGTCGATAGAGGGGCGGACACTCGGCACCATCAAGAACTACGCCCGAAAAATAAACGTCACAGAACCGAAGACATTGGCTCAAGCCGCCGAGTAACAAGCCACGACGCGCCGCACGGCTCATTGCGCTGATCGGCATCACTACCATCGAGGAGTTCAGTATGTCGGTCGCGTCCATAGATGAGTGGATGATCTGGGGCATCGCACTGTTGGTGGCACTGCCGGTCCTCGTCGTGACACTTGGCGAGCTCGCAGACGATCTGGCAAAATCGGCGAACTACCGAACTTACACCAAGCCTTTGATGATTGCGCGCAATGGTGTCCTGCCCTTTGCTTTCGCGGCGATCCTGCTGCGCAAGATTGCCGGTTTTTCAGGCGACCACATCGCTACCAAAATTGTCGACACGGCCTTGTGGATTATCGTTCTGAATGCGCTCCTCGCGTTTCTGAATATTCTGCTGTTTGACGAAAACGCTGCCGCAGCCGGCCGGATTCGAATCCCCCGTTTGCTGCTCGATATCATGCGCTTCATTTTTGTTGTCTGCGGCGCCGCCGTGACCATCTCAACGATCTGGGGTGTCAATCTCGGAAGTCTGGTGACGGCTCTCGGCGTCGGCTCGGTGGTGATCGGCTTGGCATTGCAAGATACCCTCGGTAGCTTGTTTTCCGGAATCGCACTGGTCTCGGCCCGGGATTTCAGAGTTGGAGATTGGGTGCGCTTTGGCAATGAAGAAGGCCCGGTGCTCTCGCAGAACTGGCGTTCGGTCACGATCAAGACCCGCAATGGTGACGCGCTGGTCGTGCCGAATGGGGTGATCGCACGCAACCCGCTGACTGTACTGACCGCCGGCGCTGGCTCAACCACGATCGGTGTCGATCTGCGGTTCCCATATCAATACTCGCCGGACGTCATAACCGCCATGTTGACTGAGGCGGCAACCAAGACCACAGGTTTCCTGCTTGATCCAGCCCCAGTCGCGCGGGTTTCCGCGTTCGAGGATCACGCGATCCGCTATGGCATGGGAGTCAAAGTGGCGGATCCACAAAAACTGTTTGCTGTTCGCAGTGAATTTCTCAGCACGGTCTGGTATCTCGCACAACGCCGCGGTATCGTTATGGTTGGCCAGTATAACGTCAATTATTCGCTCCCGTCGACGACTGTACCAGCAACGATCCTGGGGGCCGACGCTTTGAAACGATGTCTGCTCGATGTGCCGGCGTTCTCATACCCACAGTCTGACCTGACGCTCCTGCTCAAAAATGCCCGTCTCGAACGGTATCGGCGCGGCCAGACACTAGCTGAATGCGGTGTGGCTTCAGAATTCGTGTTCATTCTTGTGACCGGCACCGTGCACGCGGTTCGAGCCAACGTCACAGATCAAGAAGTCGTTCTGCACACGTTTGAGCCGGGCCAGTTCATGCTGTCGAAAGCGACTCTGCGCTCGGCAGCGTTAGCGTTCTCGTTGCGCGCGTCGAACGAAGTTGAAGTGATTGCTGTGTCCGTCATCGACTTCAAATTGTTCTGTGCCGCTGACATCGGGATTGCCCGGGAGATTGAGCAAATCCTCTCGGCGCGAGAGGAAGCGGCGCACCGCGCCCTGACCAGGGCACAACCAGAACAGGGCGCAAACGGAACCGGCGATCGAGCACAATTGATGCGTGACTTGTTCCGCCCATGACAAAGTTATCCAGGGCAAGGGGATGCAAAAGCGGATTGCAGAAACTCAGTTTCGCACCAGCTTGACAGCGGGTGCGGTGCTTCTGGTCATGATCGGATCAAGTTCTGGCGTCGATGCGCAGATACTGGATAAACGGCGCTCTGTGTCGATCGCGACCGCGACGCAGTTGGGCAACTATTTTGTCACCGGCAACGCCATCTGCCGTCTCATGCAGCGCCAAGGCCTGTATCTCGATAGCGGTGACGTCACGATGGTCGATTGTGCCGCGTCGCCGACCGGGGGCTCGGTACAGAACGTCGAGTTGTTGCGTTCGGGCGCGGTTGATGTCGCACTGGTGCAATCTGATTGGCAGCTGCACGCGTCCAAAGGCACGAGTAGCTTTACCGGCCGCAAGGTCGATAACCTGCGTGCTTTGCTATCCCTCAATCCTGAAGCCTTCCAGGTGGTTGCGGGGCGGGGCACACGGATCGAGGGGTGGTGGGACCTGAAGGCCAAGAAAGTCAATCTTGGGCTCCCACGTTCGACGGGACAGACCATGTTCCAGGAGCTGTTCGACGTCCATAAACTCGACACCACTTGGCTGACACAAGGGCTTGCACTGCCAATTACCGCCCAGGTTCAGGAACTCTGTGAGGGCAATATCGAAGCCTTCGGCCAAACCTCGGGCGTACCAAATTCGGGAGTTTCGGATGCGGCACGTCGTTGCGGCGCGACACTGGTCAGACTCGATACGCCGGACATCAGACAGTTGGTCAGCATGCGGCCCGATCTTGATCCCATCGTCATTCCCGCGGGCACCTACGCGGGCCAAACGTCTGCCGTGCAAACCTTCGGTGTCCTGGCGACGCTGGTCGCAACCGCGGATTTGCCGGACTCGCTCGCCTACTCATTCGTGCGCGCAATCATGGAGGGACGCGAAGAACTGGCAGCCATGGCGCCTGTCCTCCAGGGGCTCGATCCCAAGCGTATGATCAAGGCCGGATTGTCTGTGCCATTGCATCCCGGTGCGGAGCGCTACTACCGTGAGCAAGGCTGGCTACCCGCCACCCAGCGTGGCGTCGTCGATCAGCCCGTCGAGAATCGGGCCGGCGCCATATCGGAGGTGCCGAAGGCGTCCGTGCAAGCCATTGAGACCCCGCCGATTGCCGCCGCCGCACGTCCCGAAAAACCCGTGCCGGCCGTGAGTAAATCAAAGGCGAAGCGCTGACTTCAACGCCCCATCGTTATCGGCGATTGTCGCTGAATTGGGCAGCGCTGCATGCAAAAGCGCCAATCGAAGCCTTCCCCACGCCAAACTCCCCTGCTAAGCGGGACGCAACTGAAGATGTCCCGGCGCGGGAGATGGGCAATCGCGCTGTTCAACCCGGAGCCAACCCATGACAGCCATTCGTCGCCGAACTGCACTTGGACTTCTTGGAGGCACCGCGGCCGGTGTGGCACTGCCAGGCTTGCTGACACAAACGACCGCGCAAGGCCTCGATAAAATCAGCTACAACACGAACTGGCGCGCTCAGGCCGAACATGGCGGTTTCTACTATGCTCAGGCCAATGGACTGTACAAGCAAGCCGGCCTTGAAGCTGACATCCGCATGGGCGGACCACAGCTCAATATGAATCAAATTCTGGTTGGCGGCGTCGTTGACATCGTGATGTCGAACTCGTTTGAATCAATCAATTTTGTGCGTGAAAACATTCCGTTCCTGACCATCGGTTCAATCTTCCAGAAAGACCCGCAGGTGATCATCTCCCATCCCGGCGTCGGCCACGATACTCTCGACAAACTGAAGGGCAAAACTATTCTCGTGGGTGGCACCGGCCGCACCAGTTATTGGCTCTTTCTGAAGGCCAAATTCGGCTTTACCGACGAGCAGGTCCGCCCTTACACGTTCAACATCCAGCCATTCGTCGCCGACAAACAAATCTCGCAACAGGGTTTCCTCTCGTCGGAGCCGTTCGCCATCGAAAAGGAAGCCGGCATCAAACCCGTCGTTCACTTGATCGCCGACTACGGCTTCGACAACTACAACACGACCTTCACCACATCGCGCAAGTTGATCACCGAAAAGAAAGATGTGGTGCAACGGTTTGTCGATGCCTCACTCAAGGGTTGGGCCGAATACATGAAGGGTGGCCCTGGCACCGATGCCGCCAATGCGCTGATTAAAAAGGCCAACCCGGACATGGGCGACGACAAGCTTGCCCACGCGATCAAGATCATGAATGACAATGGCATCGTCCGCTCTGGCGACGCCTTGAAGCTTGGCATCGGCGCCATGACCGACGCACGCTGGAAGAATTTTTATGACACCATGGCCGCGGCCGGCGCCTTCCCGACGGGTATTGACGTGACCAAGGCCTACAGCCTTGAGTTCGTTAACAAAGGCATCGGCGCCTGAGCTGCAGACGTTGGTTCTCTGGCGTCACCGAAAGGGCGGTTTGCGCAAGCGGATCGCCCTTTTTGGCAGCTCACCAGCGCACCACTTCGGCCAAGTCTTTGCCAAACCCGGCCGATTAACGATCCCACCCCAATTGTGTTGATGCAATCTCTGGATGTGTTACCTTCGATCCATCTGAGGTGACTGAACCACTCTGGAGCCGCACAATCGCACACCAAATGATCCGCATGGTCACGGAAAATTCACAGGATAAGCGGAAGGTATGGCAACATATTTTTGGTTCAGGTGAGGTCTCATGACGACCGCGTTCGGCTGCATCGTCGGCTTTGTGATTTGGTTCCTGGCGCGCTATCTCGTCGGCGGGCTCTATACCGTCAATCAGAATGAACGCGCGGTCAAAACCAGTTTCGGTCGTGCGCAACGCATCGGCAAAGCCACCACTCTCGATGACCCCATTGCCGAGGGGCTCACGCCCGCGCAGCGCGAACGTTATGCCTATCCGCAGGTGCGTGTCATTCAGCCCGGCGGCCCGTATTTCAAATGGCCGTGGGAGAACATTCACAAGGTTTCGATCTCAACCGAGACGGTCAACATCGGCTGGGACCCTGAAGATCCGAAGGCCAATAGCGGCGGCACGATGCTGGAAGCCGTCACCAAAGATCAACTGAACACCGGCTTGACCGGTCAACTTCGCTTCCGCGTCGCTGAACGAAATCTGTATGCCTATCTGTTCGGCATCAAGAAACCCTACGCCCACGTGATGGGGTATTTCGTCTCGATCCTGCGTGAACGTATCGCCAACTTCGAGGCTCCGCGCGCAGCCAAAGTCGCAATTGCGGCCGATGACTTGACGCCTGGCATTGCTGACAGCGCCAGTGTCATCGGCATCTCGATCAACGATCTGCGCAAGAACCTGCGCGACCTGAACGAGCACATGGGTCTCGAATGCCGGTCTGCCGCTGCCCGTTACGGTGTCGTCCTGGAAGACACCTTGATCACCGGTATCGATCCGCCCAAGGAAGTCGAAAGCGCACTGGCCGCCATTAACACGGCCTACAACCACGTCTCATCCGACATCAGTTTGGCGCAAGCCGCAGCCGACCAGAAAATCGTGCAAAGCCGCCGCGCCGTTGAAATTGAAACCCTGAAAGCACAAGCCGAGGCCGAACCTCTGACCAAGCTTGCAGCCCAACTCGGCGATCTCGCAACCCTCAGCTCTGGCGCCCTTGCAGCCTACGTCCGCAACGTCCGTCTTTCACTGCTCGACAAAGCCCAACGCATCTTTGTGGAGGTCAAGTAACATGCGCGACAACCCATTCATTGAGTTGCTCAACTCATTCGGTATCTTCAGCGGCTTTTTTGCGGGCATGATCGGCACCATCCTCGCTTGCATCATCTTGTTGCCGCTGATCCTTGGGATCGGTCGGATACTCGGCATCTACACCATCGTCCGCGAACGCGAATGCAAGGTCTTCGTCCTGTTCGGCAAGGTCGTCGGCATCGTCGACGAGCCGGGCCTGCATATCCTGCCGACCAAGCTTGGGCTTGCAGCCTTCATCGTCAACTGGCTCGGCACCTGCCATGTCCTGGATATGCGCCTCGATCAGGAATATTTGCGCAGCCAGCCGGTCAACTCTGAGGAGGGCGCGCCGATGGGCATCGGCATCTGGCATGAAATGTTCATCAGCGATCCCGTGGCTTATTTGTTCCGCAACGCTGATCCGCGCGGCTCCTTGTCAGCCAACGTTTCCAACAGCACCGTTCGCTGTCTGAGCAATATCCCGCTGGCCGACATGATGACCAACCGCCATGCCATGAGCGACACCGTGCGCGGCGAAGTTTCGCCCAAATCGCATGAGTGGGGCTACAAACTCGGTTCCGTCTACATCCGTAAAGTTCACTTCCGCGACGTCGCGATGATCCGGCAGATTGAAAGCAAAGTCGTCAACCGACTCCGCCAAGTCACGTCCGCGATCACCCAGGATGGCGCCAATCAGGTGAGTATCATCACCAGCACCGCTGAGCGGCAAGCAGCCGTTGCCTTTGCACAGGCGGCCGCAATCCGCCCTCAGATTGTCGGCGAAACGTTACACCAGATTTCGCAGCGCCCCGATGTGGCCCGTGCCCTCTTCGACGTGCTCGAAGCCCAGAAAATTGTCGGCGGTAAAGCGTCCGTCACGTTGCTCCCGCCCAACAGCGAATTGCTCGGACAATTATTGGCAACGGAAACGGCCGAGGCTAAAGCTCAACCCTCCGGCGTGCCTGTGACCCGCTGACGTACGCGAGTTCTGGAGTGCGGTGGTGTCTGGGCTCAGCGGCTCGGACACTGATTGCGTGCGTCGCTGTCGCAGCGGGATAGCATTCACGTGCGCCGCAGTTCCCCGTATAAGCGGGCATGATCGACGCCGCTCACACCTCCGCCCTTGGCTCAGCCGCAGCCGTCGCCTCGAGCGCCCGCGAGGTCCTCGTTTCGATCCGCAATGTCTCAAAGCAGTTCTCCAACGGCACGCTCGCGGTGCGCGAAGTCGATCTCGATCTTTACGCTGGCGAGTTCGTCTCGCTGCTCGGACCATCGGGTTGCGGCAAGTCAACGTTGCTGCGGATGATCGCAGGTCTGGGGGAGTCCAGCGCCGGCACAATTGCATGGCCAGAACCCTTAAATGCGGGTTCACGAAACCTGTCCGCCAGAAACAGCGCCAACACCAGTGCCGGCCGGGACCTCGGCTTCGTCTTTCAAGAGCCGACGCTGATGCCTTGGGCAACAGCACTCGCCAATGTCGTCATGCCCCTGAAGCTGAAGGCTGTCGATAAGGCCGAGGCCGAAGATCGCGCGCGAACCATGCTGGCGAATGTCGGCCTCGATAAATTCACGACGGCCTATCCGCGTGAGTTGTCTGGCGGTATGAAAATGCGGGTTTCGATCGCGCGCGCATTGGTGACCAGGCCGCGCATCCTGCTGATGGATGAGCCGTTTGCGGCCCTCGATGAGATCACACGCCACAAACTCAACGATGATCTCTTGCGTTTGTGGGAGCAGCAACGCTTCACGGCTGTGTTCGTCACTCACTCGGTGTTTGAGAGCGTGTATCTATCGCAGCGGATCGTGGTCATGGCCGCGCGTCCAGGCCGCATCATGGCTGACCTCACCGTCGACGCAGCCTATCCGCGGGACGATCTGTTCCGCACCTCGGCCGAGTACAGCCACCATTGCCGTACAGCGTCAGATACACTCAAGAAGGCGATTGGCGGATGAGCGACACACTCCTGCGGGGAGCCGGGCTGACAGATGGCACAGACGCTGGGTCGATGCCGGTGTTTGCCAGCGAACCGCGCGTTCTCGGCGTCGCCGTGAGCCGATGGCCCGGCATCATCGCGCCGATCGTCATCGGTATTCTGGCACTGGTCGGCTGGGAGGTGTTTGTTCAAGTCAAGGGCATCCTGCCACAGCTGCTGCCGGGGCCGGTCGCTATCGGATCGACGCTGTTCAACGAGTGGCCGTCATTGGCGGTGAGTTGGTGGGTCACCATGCAAGTCGCTTTGTCGGCGTTGGCAATGGCGGTCGTGTTTGGTGTCGCACTCGCAGTTTTGTTTTCTCAGTCGAAGTGGCTGGAAATGGCTCTGTTTCCATACGCGATCATCTTGCAGGTCACGCCGATTGTCGCCATCGCACCCTTGATCATCATCTGGACCAACAACAACATCCCGCTGTCGCTGTTGATTTGTGCGTGGCTGGTGGCGTTCTTCCCGATCCTCTCGAACACTATTCTGGGGCTCAATTCCGTCGATCACAATTTGATCAATCTCTTCCAGATGTATGGGGCGACACGTTGGCAGACGTTGCGCTATCTACGACTGCCGGCAGCCTTGCCGTACTTCCTCGGTGGCTTGAAAATCTCGGGCGGGCTCGCGCTGATCGGGGCCGTTGTCGCCGAGTTCGTGGCCGGCACCGGTGGCGCGTCGTCCGGCCTCGCATTCCGCATTCTCGATGCGGGCTATCAGCTGAAAATCCCGCGCATGTTCGCGGCCCTGTTCCTGATTTCGCTATCCGGTGTTGCGATGTTCCTGATCACCAGCTGGATCTCAAACCTGTTGCTCAAGAGCTGGCACGAAAGCGCCGTCGAACGCGAGAACTGATACCAATCTGCACAAACACTGACTTGTGCGGATTGGTGGCCGCGCGCGGGGCTGGCCGGGTGGCCGCGCGCCAAGTTGAACGGCCGTTACTCGGCGGCAACACGCATCTTTT
>JAYSUN010000336.1:0-12925 GCA_043719045.1 Hyphomicrobiaceae bacterium
GCGAGGCTGAACTCGAAACGATGCGCGAGCAACGTGCGCTGCCAACGCAGCCCCTGGGCGTCGATCGCAAAGCAACCGCCAATTCTATCGGCGATCCAAAAAGCCTTCGGACGTTGTATCTCTGCCGCGGGCCGAGCGAAAACGCTGCAAGCCTCCAGCATCCAAATCGGGTTGATGGCGCGCCAGAACTGACGCATTCGATTGCGGCGGCGATTGGTGGCTGATTGTCGAGTTGCGACGTCGTCATAACCCGGTCGCCGCGGAAGTGCCCATTGAGCCGCGCGAAAGCCAATAGTGGGTCGTAGTCACCGAAATAAAACGTCTTAGGAGCTTAGGATCACTTACAAAAGATGATCGTGAGGGGGACATGAGCGGGCAACCCGCGGCGTTCCCAAAAAAAAGCCAAACCAATTGAATTCAACGGCAAGTGGCTCCGCGGGTAGGATTCGAACCTACGACCAGTCGATTAACAGTCGACTGCTCTACCGCTGAGCTACCGCGGAATACCTTCAGGCCGCCGCGGGCTCAGTCCGGGACAGCGTAGATGTCCTACTGCAAACCGGCGGTGGCTGCAACCCGTTTCGCGCATCTGGCAAAAACCCATACCCGGTCACATCAAATCCCGCCGGCGGCTTGGGCCGGGGCACGGATCAAGGCCGCAGCCGATTGATGGCAATCAGCGCCACGATCTCAAACAACATCTGAGCGGCAGCGTGGGCAGTATTGCTCGTAGCATCATATTGTGGCGCTACCTCGACGACATCACCGGCCACGATGTTGCGACCTGCGCACCCGCGCAAAATGGCCAGCGCCTCCCGCGTGGTCAGGCCGCCGATTTCCGGGGTCCCGGTACCCGGAGCGAACACCGGATCGAGGCTGTCGATGTCAAAGGTCAGGTACGTCGGTTCGTTCCCAACCACCGTATTGATCTGAGCCAGCACCTTGTCGATGCCAAGCTTGTCGATGTCCTCGGCATGAATGACGGTCATGCCGCTGTCGTAGGAGAACTCCCAGAGGAATTCGGAGTTGCCGCGGACGCCGATCTGGATGCAACGGGTCGGATCGAGCACCCCCGCCAGGACCGCCTCGCGGAAGGGTCCGCCGTGATGAAATTTGCAACCTTCAAAAGGCCCGCTGGTGTCGCAGTGGGCGTCGATGTGGATCATCCCGACCGGTTTTTTTGCGCCGATCGCTTTTAAGATCGGGAGGGTGATCGAGTGATCGCCACCGACGGCAACGGGCGCGACGCCGGCGGCAACCGTTTTTTTGAAATAGGCCTCAATATCCTCATGGCTTTGCTCCAGGCTGTACCGCGAGCGGAACGGGACATCGCCGACGTCCGCGATCTTGAGCATGCTCGCTGGGACATTGCGGTGGACATGGTGATACGGCCCAACGCGCTCGATCTGCCGGACGGCACGGGGCCCCAGTCGGCAGCCTGAGCGGTTGGTCACGCCCAAGTCCATGGGCACGCCGATCAGCGCGATATCGATGCCGCCGAAGTCTGGCAGTGTTGGTGCGTCAAGGCGGATCGGGGCATCAAGAAGGCTTGCAATACCCTCATAGGGCTTCGCGCGCCTGCCACCTTGAAACAACAGATCGGCAACCTTTTGGAATTCGGGATCATGCACCACACTGGCATCGGCGCTGCCATATTTTTTGCGGAGGGCCGCAAGCTCTTCGGTCGAGAATTTGGGCATGACGGGATCTGATCTGCTGATGGAGCGATCTCAAAGGGAATCGGAGTGGCCTCGGCTTGTCAAGTGAGCTGTGTCTCATGGACGGAGCCGGGCAGCGGAACCTCAGTTGCCATGTCCGCCTCAGCGCAAGTACGCTGTCGGCGATGTCATGAAGGAGTCAAATCATGGTTCTGCCAAAGGCCGATATCGTTTTAAAAAACGGCACAATCTGGTGTGGCCAAACAGAAGGCACAGTTGCATCGCTGGCGCTATGGCAGGGCCGCGTGCTTGCGGCAGGGACCGAGCCCGAGATCGAAGCGCTGATCGGCAGCAACACGCGGGTTATCGACTTGGCCGGTCGGCTGGCGACACCGGGCCTCAACGATTCACACCTGCACCTCATCTCGCTGGGGCTGACGATGGACTGGGTCGATATCAAGCCGGCGGCGGCGCCGACGCTGCAAGCCTTGTTGGCCAGCATTGAGCGGCGCGCAAAATCGCTCGGCCCGGGTAAGTGGATCTTGGCGCGCGGGTACGATCAAACCAAACTCGACGTCCGTCGTCATCCGTTCCGGGAAGAATTGGATCAAGTCGCGCCTGACAATCCAGTCATGCTCGTGCGCGCCTGTGGGCACATTTCGATCTGCAATTCGCGCGCGCTTGAACTCGCGGGCCTCAACGAGCGTAGCGTGGCGCCTGCGGGCGGCCTGATCGAAATTCAAAACGGCAAATTGACGGGTTTGCTAGCAGAAACGGCCCGCTCACCGGTGATGGCGGTCGTGCCCACACCAGCCCAAGACGAACTGGTTGCAGGCATCGAGCGCGCCGGCCGTTATCTGCTCTCACTCGGCATTACCAGTTGCATGGACGCAGCCGTCGGCCAACGCGGTGGCTTTGGCGAGATCGCCGCATACAACGTGGCCAAGGCGACAGGGCGCCTGCCGGTGCGAACCTGGCTCTGCCTGCTAGGCGACCCTGACCGGAATACTGCGGACCAGTGTTTTGACCATGGCCTCGTCTCGGGGGCCGGCGATGACATGCTGACCATCGGAGCTGTGAAAATCTTCCTGGATGGATCAGCTGGAGGCAAGACGGCGTGGATGACCCAACCCTATCTTGGGTCTGAACAGACTACGGGCGTGCAGATTCTGCAGGATAGTGCGTTGAACGATCTCGTCATGCACTATCACGCCCGCGGTTACCAGTTGGCCTGCCACGCGATCGGGGATGCCGCTATTGGCCAACTGATCACGGCCTACGAACGAGCGTTGGCCGCGATGCCCGATGCCAACCGGCGCCATCGGATCGAACACTGCGGTTACTCAACGGCCGATCATCACCGCCGCATGAGGGCGGTCGGCATCTATCCCTGCCCGCAACAGGTGTTCGTCTATGAATTCGGTGATGCGTACCTGTCTGTGTTGGGTGAGGCACGTGGCTTGCGGAGTTATCCACTGAAGACCTGGATGGACCTCGGTTTCAAACCCGCGACGGGTAGCGATGCGCCGGTCTGCGATCCCAATCCATTCCCCAATTTTTACGCCATGCTGACCCGCAAGACCTGGAAGGGCACGGTGATGGATGCGAATGAAGCGGTGTCGATTGAGCAAGCGCTGACAGCCTACACAGAGTATGGCGCGTTCTCGCAGCGCATGGAGTCGCGCAAGGGCCGATTGGTGCCTGGGCAGCTCGCCGATGTCGCCGTTTTCTCGCGCAATTTACTGACGGCCACGCCAGATGAGATCTTGCAAGAGACGCGGTGCGATTTGACCATTCTGGGTGGAACGGTGGTCTACGAGCGGCTACGGGAGGCCTAAGGTCAAACGGTGCAATCGATCCGATGCCACCGCGGCCGCGCACACCCCGCGCCAGCGCAGCATTCGGCGAAGTGCCCGACCCAAAGTCGGCTTAGGCTTTGACGTAAGCAGCTGGCAGGTCAAGCGCCGTTTCAATGTCAACCGCAAGCCGTGCCGTGCGGGCCGCGATGGCCGCTGCGGTCCAGAGTTGATCTCCGCCGATGTCGCGCAGCGTCGCGAACTCCGACGCCGCCGACTGAAAAACCGCGACTTTGCCGACGAACTCGGCATTTTTGAGTTTTTCGTTGCGGACGCGGTCGAGCGCCGCGAGGTTGCCAAGCGTGTTGCACGCAAGATAGCGCGCATCGACGTCGGGAAAATTGGCAATCCAATCCGACCCGGCTGCGGGTCGTCGTGGCAAAACATGCTCGACCGTCGCTTCACGCACGTAGTGCGGCACAAACGGAGTGTGCTGCATCGCCTCGAACCAGCGGATCAAGGTTGAGCGGACCTCTTGATCCGTGATGGGCACGCGCAGGGCCTCCGCGATGCGGGCAATCTGCAATTGGTTGAACGCCAGCGCACCGGTTGACGACAAGGGGTTGTCGCCGCGGCTGACTTGGCCAATGGCGCGCCCGAAGATGCGCTCTCGGTCGGCCGCCGAAAACCCACACAAAGTGATACCGACACAGCGCTTATGCAGGGCTGCAAACCGTCGATGGGCCGCTTCGATCTTCTTTGCAGCTCCAGGCCCGCCTTGCTTCTTGGCGCGGCGATAGTCCGCGAACCAGAGCAAGGCGAGTGGCCGCCAGTGATCCCATCGGAACAGCTGCAGCCGCCAAACGTTGGAGGAGAACTCGTCAACTGGTGGCGTCTGCATCAACTGATTCAATTCCAGCAGGTCGCCCGCGAACATAGTCAGACGTTGCACCCAGGCTTCGATACCGTCGGGGCCACGTTTTTCAGACACGAAATCAGCCAAGGCATTGAGACAATCGTCACTTTGCGAGGCCTGACGTTCGATGAAATCGACGGCGACTAGAAGTCTTTCAAACTCATCGCCCATCACATTGCGGGCGCCGTTCCAATGCGCAACCACGGCTGTTGCGGTCGCCTCGTTGTCGGTGATGTCAACCAACTGGCCCTTCAACAAATCGACCCGGTTGAGGGATTTGCCGCGCATGTTGGTGGTGACGAACATCTGACGGGCCAAGCGAACATCTTGGGCCTCCTGCAAATCGACGTGCACTTGGCTCAGCAGGAAGCGCGTGAAAGCATCTCGACGTGCCGCATCCCATGGCTTGATTTGCTCGCGGAACACCTGGGCTGCGATGCGGATGCGACGACCCATGTCGCTCGGTGCTGTGCCGCGACGGATTTTGATGGCTTCACCACGCGGCTGGATCTGGCGAACGAGTGTGACGTCTTTGCCAGACAGCGTGACACGGAAAGTGCCTGCGGTATTTGCACGGATCAAACCATCGAGGCGCTCGCGGATCGCCGAATCTGTGGTCAGATCGCGGAGGACGGCCATCAATACTGTCAACGTCGTCAAGCGTTGCAGCCCGTCATAGACAGGATGCTTGCCATTCTCGGCTGGCGTCACGACGATGGAGCCCAGCATATAATGGTCGAGCCTGCCTGCCTCAGTGACGGTGCCTTCTGTCGAGAGTTCTGGGTCGATCCGGTCACCTTCGGTTTCAGGTGCTGCGGGAGCAAGTGTGCCAGTCCCGGTGGGCGCGGCGAACGAACTTGACGAAAAAGTCCGGTCGAGATCGGTCAGCAGCATTTTGCATTGTTGGCTGCGCCATTGGTAATCGCGCTGGACGGCCGCCGGCACAAAGGCGCCCGCCAGGAAAAGGTCTTCAATCGACACGATCCGCGAAATCAAAGGCTGGGCTGCGGACGACATGAAGCGGTTCCGAACTCTTTACAAAGAAAACCGGAGTGGGCACACGACCCGCCCGCGGTTCGAACACTGTCGGATTACTCCACGAAAACCGTATCGCGGCTCTTGCGGATCGACGGCAACAGCGCGACGACGATGATCACCAGCGCCAGGGCGAGGAGACCGCCTGACAAGGGACGCTCGACGAAGGTCATGAACGAGCCGCGTGAAATGACCAACGCCTGGCGCAATTTCTCTTCCATCAGCTTGCCGAGCACAAAGCCGAGCAGCATCGGTGCCGGCTCAAAGCCGAACTTGATCAGAGCGTAGCCGAACAGGCCGAAAGCTGCGGTCATCACCACGTCGATGGACGAGTTGTTCACCGAGTAGATACCGATGCAGCAGAAGAGCACGATCGACGGGAACATCAGGCGGTAAGGCACCTGCAACAGTTTCACCCACAGACCGATCAGCGGCAGATTGATAATCAGCAACATGGCGTTGCCGATCCACATCGACGCGATCATGCCCCAGAACAGCTGTGGCTGCTTGGTCATGATTTGCGGGCCCGGAACGATGCCGTGGATGGTCATCGCCCCGACCATCAGCGCCATGACAGCGTTGGGTGGGATGCCGAGCGTCAACAGTGGAATGAAAGCTGTCTGAGCGCCGGCATTGTTGGCGGACTCAGGACCAGCCACACCTTCGATGGCACCTTTGCCGAAGCGGCTCGGGTCCTTAGCGATTTTCTTTTCGATGGTGTAAGCGGCGAATGGGCCAAGAACCGCGCCGTTGCCGGGCAACAGGCCGAGGAACGAGCCAATGAAAGTGCCACGCATGATCGGTGGAAACGACTGCTTGAATTCAGGCCAGCTGGGCAGCAAGCGGCCGACCTTCATTTTTACGACGTCGCGGGTTTCCGGATTTTCGAGATTTTTGACGATCTCGGCAAAGCCGAACATGCCCATGGCAATGACGGCAAAATCGATACCGTCGGAAATCTCGCTCCATCCAAAGGTCAGGCGTTCTTCACCGGTCTCCAGATCGGTCCCGACCGTCGACAGCAGAATGCCGAAGATAATCATGGCTAAGGCTTTGGCGACTGAGCCGCGGGCCAGAACAACCGCGAACATCAATCCCAGAACCATCAATGAGAAATAGTCAGCAGGCCCAAACAGGAGCGCCATTTTGGTCAGTGGCAACGCGAGAGCACCGATGATCAAAGTTGCGATTGTGCCCGCGATAAACGAGCCGATGGCGGCAATGCCGAGGGCGACGCCCGCTCGGCCTTGTTTGGCCATCTGGTGGCCGTCAAGGACGGTCACGACGGAGGTGGCTTCGCCGGGAATGTTGACTAGAATGGCCGTGGTCGAGCCGCCGTATTGCGCGCCGTAGTAGATGCCGGCGAGCATAATCAGCGCACCGACCGGCGGCAGGCCGAAGGTGATCGGCAAAAGCATGGCGATCGTCGCAATCGGACCAACGCCCGGCAACACGCCGATCAGCGTGCCGATCAGGCAGCCGAGAAAGCAAAGCCCTAGGTTCATGGGCGACCCGGCGACCGTCAGACCGAGCCAGAGGTTGGCACTGAGATCAGAGATCAAATCCATAGCTCACGCCCCTCAATAACCAAGCAGCCAAGGTGCCAACGGAATTGGCAGGCGCAGCGCGAATTTAAACAGCCCGGCGCACAGCGCGGTGATGACCAAGGCGTAAATGATCAGCTCTCCCCAGCGCGTGTCCTTGTCGGCCAAGCCGGAAAAGATGACGGCCAAGGGTCCGGATACGGCGAGGCCGAGAGCTGGAAACTTCACTCCAAAAAACTCGACCCCGCGAATGGTGGCCGCGAACAACAGGACCGCGCCGAGAACGAAGAATGGGCCACGAATTGCCCAGCGTTCCAGCACGTCACCGTGGGTGAAAAACGATTGCACGATGAGCAGCAGGCCGAACGCACCAAGCAGGAAAGCCATGACCTTGGGCATCAGGCCCGGGCCGATGCCGCGCAGTTGACCGAACTTGAGATCCGAGCCACCGGGAAACCAGCCCAACGAGCCGGCCATGGCAATCAATGCGAAACCGAGCAGGAATAGTCCAGCTCCAAACGCCTGCGGGGACTTGAGCACACCTCGCGGCGCCTCGTCCGCATTGGGACCAGGAGTATCAGAAGCCACAGTCGTTCCTCCCTGCAGGGCCAGCACACGCAAACTCGGCCGGATTTGCCTATTTTTTGAGCAGCTTGAGACAGCTGCATTGAGTTTGTTTCTAGCGAGCCGGATAAAACCTGTCTAGCAAACCGGCAGACCTGCCACGTGATTCGCTGCACGTCGCAATGATTGTGTCCACTGGGCATCACATCGGTTGCGTAACAGTGTCGACATTGCACTTGCCGCTATGGGACCACTGGGCCAAACAAGCGCACATTTCAAAGCAACGAGACCAACCGAATGACCTCAGTCCCCGCCAGCCGCGCCTCAGTTTTATTTATTCTGGTGACAGTGACGTTGGACGTGTTGGCCTTGGGCATGATCATCCCGGTGCTGCCGATGTTGGTGCAGGATTTTGTCGGCGGTGATGCCAGCCGTGCGGCCATCGTGTTCGGCTTTATGAGCGTCACCTGGGCGTTGATGCAGTTCGTGTTCTCACCGATTTTGGGTGCGCTTTCAGACACTTACGGACGCCGGCCGGTTCTGTTGTTTTCCAATTTAGGCTTGGGCCTCGATCACGTTCTGATGGCGCTGGCGCCAACTTTGCCGTGGCTGTTTGTCGGCCGGATTTTGAACGGCATCGCCGCCGCAACTTTTTCGACCGCAACCGCCTACATCGCCGACGTCACACCCGCGGATAAGCGCGGCGCTGCTTTCGGCATGATCGGTGCCACGTTTGGCGTTGGGTTTGTGTTGGGACCGGCCATCGGCGGCTGGCTCGGATCGATCGATCCGCGCCTACCATTCTGGGTTGCAGCCGGAATGAGCTTGGCCAACGCGGTCTATGGCTATTTTGTTCTACCTGAGAGCTTACCGAAGGCCAATCGGACGCCGTTCCGCCTCAGAACCGCCAACCCTGTCGGCGCGATGAAGATGTTGTTCGGCCCAGCGAATCTGCGCGATCTGTCAACCATCATGTTTCTATATCACCTGGCCCACGCGGTCTTGCCTGCGGTTTTTGTGCTGTATGCCAGCTATCGTTTCAACTGGGGCCCGCGTGAAGTCGGTGGTGTCCTGGCAATCGTCGGAATATGCAGTGCCATTGTACAGGCGGTGTTGACGCGTCTGGTGATCGCGCGGTTTGGCGTGCGCACAACCCTGATGATCGGTTTGATCGCGGGCATCATCGGTTTTCTGGTCCAGGGCATCACCATGTCTCCATGGGTGTATCTCATGGGCATCCCGATATTCTCGCTCTGGGGCTTCATCGCGCCAGCCGTCATGCAGCTGATGACGGCGCAGGTCGGCGATGATGCGCAAGGCCAATTGCAGGGCGCCAATTCAAGCCTGATGTCAGTGGCGAATTTGATCGGCCCGTTGGTATTCAGTCAGGTGTTTGCTTGGGCCATTGCGGGTGGACCGGGGGCATCACTCGCGGGAGCCCCATTTGTCATGGCGGCCGCATTGCTTGCCACCGCGAGCATCTTTGCCGTGAAGTCTGCCGCGCGGCCGGGGCCTGCGAGTTGAGAGCCAGCTGCCAAAACAGAGACCCGCGCAGAGGTTGCGCGGGTCTCGAAATTCAGGCGGCGTTGTGATCAATTGGCCTTGGCTTTTTCCTTAGCCGAATCAATTACCTGCTTGCCTTTCTCGACGGCCTTGGCACCAACTTCCTTGGTCTTGTCGATTGCAGCCTTGCCAGCTTCCTTTGCCTTCTCGAGCGCGGTGCCATCCTTGACCTTGTCAGCCAATTCCTTGGCCTTTTCCTTGGCCCGCTCGGTCAGCGTTTTGCGCTGCTCGGTCGTGGTGTAGGGCTCGATCGCGGCCAGGACTTCTTTGGTCGCCTGCGGCAGCGAGATCACGGACTTATTGTCCTTGCGCTCGATCTTGAGCGCGGCGTAGCGCACGCCGATCTTTTTTTCGCCGGCGCCGAGGAAGCCACCGACGCCCATGATGACGCCGTCAATTTCATTGTTGGCGCCGAGGATCAGGTCCTCGATGTCACCAATGATCACACCATCCTTGTTCAGCACCTTGGCACCAAGTAGACGGGTTTTCGCGAGATACTGGGTCGGGCCTTGACCCTTGTAGAAGGTGTTGCCGGGAATTTGAACTTTGGTGGCGGCAGCGGCAGGAGCTGCCGGAGTTGCAGCTTTTGGCTGCTGGGCCATAACTGGAGCGGCTGCGAACACGGCCGCGGCAGCAATCAGACCGAGGGCAAGTTTCTTCATGATCAATCCTTTGTGATTTTCCGATAGGCGACAACTCATCGGCAACTGAACGATTGCTCTAGGTACCGATGGGATGAACATCTCACGATTGACACATGGGGATGCCGCGAGCCGCTGTCCATCCTGACGCGCAGTGCCAGATAGTCACAGTTCATGACGCAAGCAAGTCACTGAAGTGAACGGATGCACAGCAAGCGACGTGAATACGTTCACGTGACGGTGGACACGGCTAGTCTGCGTGGCGACCGCCGTTGCAAAGTATGCGATGTTCGCAGTCCTACATTTGGGTGCCTGATTCGTGGGCTGCGTTGAGGCCCAATGTGCTGCGTTTGCTCCCAGACTGGGGATACACATGCTTTCGGCTTGGCGGCTCAGTATCGGGGTTTTAACTGCTTCACTCGGCTTATTCCCTGTGTTGTTTCTGACGCACTATCAACAGCGCTATGGTTTTGACAGCTGGATCGTGGTGTTCGGGACAGGACTCATCGTCAGCGCCGTTCTCTTGATCATGTGCGTCGCTCTGTTGTTGCAGCGTGCTCAACGTGTGCCGATGAGCCGGCGCTGGTTGACGGCAAGTCTAACGGTCCTGCTCGGCGGCATGACGTTTATCTACGCTGGCGCATATATCTCGAATGCGGTGTGGGGCGATACACTGACGTGGACTGTCGCCCTGACTTTTGCGACCCAGATCCAAGCTGTGCTGGCGTTTTTGCCGCTGTCAGCGACGCAAAAGACCATGGGTCTGACCGCGGCCGTTTTGGGAGGGCTCGGATTTCTCGCCCTGACACTGTATCTCTGTGCGCGGTTTACCCAAGCCCTTGAGGATCGGACAACAGCATGGGAGCAGGCGCGTCCCGGGCGCCGCCGCGGACTGATGGCAGGTCTCTCAACCGCCACGTTTTTCAGTACCGGAGTGTGCGTCGGGATCGGCTGGTTTCAGACCACGCATCTCCTCGGCGAACCGGTGAGCGCGTTCTTTATGGTATTTTCTCCAGCCAAAACCGCAAAACTTAATCACGCCCGGCTCGCAGCAGTCATTGAGGACCGGGACAGCCGCGCAAGCTATGCCAAGCCCGCCGAGTTCGACCGCAAGAATGTCATCGTGATTTTCTCGGATGCGCTGCGCGCCGATCGGATGGGAATCTACGGCTACGGCCGGCCGACGACGCCATTTCTCTCGAGTCTTGCAGCCAAAGGTCAGCTGCACCGGGTTGAGATGGCGTTGGCAAGTTGTTCGGAATCCTACTGTGGCATTGCCTCGACGTTCGCGGGCCGGCCATTTCATGAAATCTCGGTGCAGAATTTGAAGCTCCATCAACTGCTGCATGACCAGGGGTACGGCACCAAATTCTATCTCTCAGGCGATCATCGCAGCTGGCAATACCTGCAGGATTTCTACGGACCAGAGGCTCAGACCATCTACGATGCCAAGACCATGTCCGTGAAAGACATCAACGACGATGAAAACCTGATGCAGGCGTTGGACCAACTGAGCCCGATCACTTCACAACCTCAGTTCTTGTATTTCTTTTTAATGTCGACGCATATTTCCGGCCACAAACGCCCGGAGTTCGAGCGCTATCAGCCGACACGCATTGATGGCGCGCGGATCATGACGTTTTGGAACGAGTTGGCCGGACAGGTGCGCGTCGATGGCCAAGTCTCGGCACCAACCCAGCGCCTCAAACCGGAAGAGTTCGCAGCGCTCTCCAATCGCTACGACAACGGTGTGCTGCAATCTGACGACTACATGCGGCGCATTTTCGCGACATTGGACGCGAAGGGGTATCTGGCGAATAGCATTGTCGTGATCCTTGGCGATCATGGCGACAGCCTGGGCGAAAAGGGGCACATCGGACATACGCGCTTCCTGTATCAGGAGGACATCCGGATTCCCCTGCTGATCTATGATCAGGATGTGTCGCGCTACAAGAATGCCGAATTTGCGACCCAATCCGACATCGCCCCGACGATCTTGCAGCGGCTGGGCTTGCCCGTGCCATCGGGCTGGTCGGATCACTCCTTGCTCCAACCGGCCCGCGAGCGCATCAGCTTGCACCAGACGCGCCGAGGCAAGGAATCGTGCTATGCGGCCGTGCGGTCTGCACCTGGGTCGCTGCACAAATACATGCGCTGTGACGGGGCCAGCGGCGGGCATGGTGAGCTGCTTTATGACTTGCGCTCAGACCCAACGGAGCAGAAAAATCTGATGGCCAGTGGCAATGCTGCGCTGATTGCCAGGCTGCGTGGCGAGATCACGGCAAACTTCAAACCGACACCTTGACGTCAGGCGTTGAGCTTTGCATGTCTTCCGGGAATGGCAACTTCACTCAACATAGCGTCTTGTTCCAGTCTCATGAAAGTAATCCCATGATCACGCTGTGCGGCTTCCCGGTGTCCAACTACTACAACAAGGTCAAAATGGCGTTGTTGGAGAAAAACGTGCCGTTTGCTGAAGAAAAGGTGATGACCAAGAGCCAGGATGCCACCGTTCTGGTTGCGTCTCCATTGGCTAAAATCCCGTTCATCCGGACCTCTCAGGGCAACCTTTGCGAGAGCCAGGTGATCATGGAGTACATCGAGGCAGCCCACCCAGCACCAGCGCTGCTGCCAGCCGATCCCTTTGCTGCGGCCAAGGTGCGCGAGTTGATTACATTCATCGAACTTCATATGGAATTGGTTGCACGGGACCTCTATGGGCAGGCCTTCTTTGGTGGCACCGTCAGCGACGGTACAAAGACACGCGTGCGGAGCCAACTCGAGAAAAACATTCTGGCATTCAAACAGCTCGCCAAGTTTGCGCCTTACGTGGCTGGCGCTACATTTACGCAAGCGGATTGTTCGGCTTACGTCAGCTTGCCGCTGGTGGGAATGGCAACCAAGGCCGTTCTTGGCGAAGATCTGTTGTTGAAGTTCGGCGTTGATTACAAGCCGTATATGAAGCTGGTGGGCGAGCGACCGAGTGCACAAAAAATTGCGGCTGACCGAAAGTCAGCCAGCACAGTTGCATAATGGATCGGCCGGCGCGCGCAGGAATGACGCAAATGCCACGCGGCGGCTGCGAAGCGTCCCTTCACAAATTGCGCCGTCTTGACGTCCGAGGTGTGCACTTGCAAGTGTACATCATGTTGTTGGGCTCGTGATCAGCGGCCCGGGTCGTGCGTTTGGCAAGGTACCTTCGATGCTG
>JAYSUN010000337.1:0-4377 GCA_043719045.1 Hyphomicrobiaceae bacterium
GCCGACGAACGTAAAGCCTCTCTGTCAACGGACCGCGAGCGACGGCATCCGAAACCCGTCACACAAGTGCTGCTGAAATCAGTAGCCGTGCCGCCAACTTCAGCTTTTACCAGCTTCGGACATGGGCCAGGCACTGACAAAATGAACAAACGCCGAAGCGGGGGCAGCGATCGCACGAAGCATCCCCGTTGCGCTCACGCGCCTTAGTCAAAACGTGAGGGCGGTCCACTTGCTGATTGCCCCGTACCCCCAGTTTAAATGTTCTTCTGGGTCTAGGTAATTTCCGAGGCTGGCGAGCGACACGACGACCAGCTTGTATGAGAGCGTCTTCCATGCATTCGACTTGGTCGGCATTTGTGGGAAGAGCAGCGGACCTTACAGTTCTGCAGTGTCAAGCGGCTTGGCACTGCCAAGACCGTCCCCAGACTTAGCGGCATCAGGTCTTGCCCGGTCGGGTGCCGCTCTCGGGTCGCTTCATGCTGGACGCTGAAGCCATCGCACCCGGGTCAATCACTTAATCTGCAATTATTGAGCATCTCGCAGCTACGCCACTAACGTGGGACCGAACCGGCAGTTGCGATTGCACGTGCTTCCCGAGATTACAGGAGACCAACAATGTACGCGGACTTGATTAGTTTCTTCAGTCCTTCTCAGGTCGATAACGCTTCATACTGGAGCCAATATGCAGTTGGCATGACGGCGCTTATATTCTTGACCGTGTTCGTGCTCGGATACGTCAGGTGAATGGAACGATTGATAATTAGCAATAGATCGCGATGTGCTGTGGCGACTTTCACGACGCTACGGTCAAAACCATTAATGCCGGCGCGATCGTTATGAACGAAATCCGTGTTGCCACAAAAATCAGGGCCCCGGCGGTTCCGCCGAGGCACCTTTCCGCAGAGCCGCGCTAACCCGTTACTTGGGTGCGCAGACCTTGTCGGCCTCAAGCCGGCTTCTGCTTTCGGCAGCCAACGGTAGGTGCCCGCAATGTCGATGAGCAGCAGCGCCGCGTTCTGGATGAGCAAAGAGGTTTTGCCGTCGAGATAGCCGTCGATCGTCCACGCGATCCATGCCACGGTGAATACGCCAAAGCCAAGCAGCGTCACCCGTGCCGAGATGTTGAGTGCGACCACGCAGATGTTTTAAACGTCACACAAGTTCAGTTTGGGCATGCCAGAAAAGACGCATCGAACTGCTGATGAATCAGGCAACGTAAACGGCGGAGACTGTGTTCGTGACAGTTACCGCTGCACAACGAGTGAAAGCTACTCATGACAGTTACGCAAGTGGTCGCTCAGACCGCTTCCGACCGCCGTTGCTGCTTAGGTCCGCTAGATCAATAATATTCCACCCAAGTTTCGTCCACGATGATGACGTCCACAGAGAACCAGTAATACCATTCATCGATACCATCATCGAACCAGTAGCCGTAGTAGTAGTCAGAATACTGAGCCAGCTGCAACTGTGCGAGGATAACACCAGGCGCGATCTCCGCTAACTTCTTTTTCGATTTAACCTTTCGCACCGTCAGATTGCCTTTGCCCGGATCGGTCGCAGTTAGGCCGACAACCTTGCCATTGTTCACATCGGCCGAGACATCTATTCTACCAGCCTTGTCAATCTTGTGCTTTCCGTTTTTCGTGAGTTTGTCACCGAGAAGTCCACGCGCATCCTTATGAGTTTTTTTCTTTTCCTTCTTTTCCTTCCTCTCCGTTTTGTCCTTCTGGGCGAGAGCGTTTGCCGATCCAGCGACAAGGCCTCCTGTCGCCAGCAAGTTTAGGATCGCGCGACGATTCAACATGGGACCGACTCCGTTGATAAACTCCGACAGTACAACGCGTAGCGCGGTCGCAAGTTCCAAACCGGCTACGGCGCAGACCCTGCTTCAGGGATAGGTGCTGGAACCGACTTGCCTCAGGTCTTCAAACTGGCGAGTGGCGGGCTCGTTGTGGACAAGGCAAATTGACCAACGGCGAAGAAGAAGCACAGCGGAAAGCGTTCAGCCGAGCACGGAGCTTATTGGTGAGCAAGTCGTTAGTCGGCTGTCACGGCAATTTTGTTTGGCTCATCGGCAGCGCCGGACAAACCGCGAAACAGGCTCTCATGTATGTGACCACAGTGGGTGACGCTGATGGGACATCATGAGACAAACAGGACATTTGTCACTCCTGACGGCACGCAATCACCGTGGGACAGACGGGACACCTCCCTTTAGGGATGTCCCGCAGTGTCCCATGCGGCGCAGTGTGGACGATAGGGCCAACCGGAGGTAAGAATATCCATGGGGGAATTAGCTATGTCGATATCGATCTTCGTTCGTTGCTTTGCCGTTGTCGTGGCGACCTTGTGCATGTCGACGGTCGCGAGTGCAAAGTGCGATCTCAGCGTTCCGGGCAATAGAGAGATTATCAACCCTGCCAACTGTCTCGTGCGCGCTGCCGAACGGGATGGGATCGTGATGGGCTTGAAGCCGGACGGGAAACGGCAGATCGATAACAGCAAGGTGCCACGATGCACGGCAATTGGTGCCGCGATCATGAAGCAGACCGGGGCGAGGCAACGCGACTTCATCAGTTCGGTCGCCTTCGGTTCGACTTTCACGTTCGAGAGCCGGTGTTCATCTATAACGCTCGAATGCCAGGTGCTGGTTACCGGAGATCATCCCGAGTTGAACAAGGTGCCGTGGGGCGGGGTATCGATGAAGTGTGACGCGACGGCGGATCGCTTCACCGAGGTGCTGCGAATCATCGCGCCGACCGTGGCGGCACGCGAAGTGCGCCCCTTCGTGTCAGAGTGCCTATCGGCCGCCAAGGCTGGAAAGCAAGAGGGCCCGCAAGACCGTGAAGTTGGGGCGTACATGTTGATCTGCGACGCACAGAACCCGGATGGGCCCAATGTGAGCATCGAGCCTGGACAATGAGGCCGTGAGCGCAGGCGACCTCGTAGGCTGCCATGTGCCAACTGCTTTTAAAGTTCCGTAATCGCTTCACAACCAAGGCCACACCGCAATGCGCAAATCATTCGCCGCCGCTGCACTGCTTGCCACTCTGGCAACATCGGCTCCAGCATCAGCACAAGATAACGGATCATCCGCTGACAACGCATGCGGGTCTGTGGCTAATGTCTTGCTGCTGTATGAAATCACGCTGATGTCGCCGAAGCGCTGTACAAACTTTGCTACGTTGCCGATGGATGCAAAGCTGCTGATTCTGGAGACCGCCGGCATGACCAAAGCTTCAATTGCGGACCCGCAGTGCCTGGAATATCGCCTAGACATGAGGTTCCGTCTGGAAAATGCGGCCGATGCCGACCCGGTAATTTTCTGCAAGAAAAACCGATCAATCTTCCAGAACAACCCGATCCTAAACCAGTTTGTCACGGGTTCGTCGTCGAAGCCAAAGAACTAGCGAACGGTCAACTCAAAACAGGAGCAGGACCGTCATGGCGCTCAAATTCAATCGCACTTGGCAAGTGTCTTGCCCGAGTTGCAAGCTGCACTATTTCAATGCCGGCAGCACATGCACTTGCGGTCGCAATACGATCATGGCGACCAAAATTGCGGGCAACCCGTTTCTCGGTTGCACATCGTGCGGGACACACCACGGCGGGATCACATGCCAGTGTGGAACGCAGATCATGTCCCCAGTCTTCAAGGTCGGCAGCTCCCCGGCTGGAAAGGTCGGCATAGCCATTGCTGCCTATCTGGCATTGGAAGTTTTCATGATTGCCAAGATCGGCAAGGGACCTATCGAGATCGTAATGGGCCTCACGGGTAACGCATCGCCGCCGCTTCAAGAAAATTGCCCGGCTCCGCACTCTGATTTTGTCCGCTATTCCACCGTGTTATCCGCCCACAACTACTGCCCAGGCATCAAGGCGGTCGGTATTCTGGATCGTGCCGACTTTCATTCAGCCTTGTCAGGATGCAAAAACAAGACGCGAGCCGATACGGATGTGATGAATGCTTATCGCTCAAATCCGAGTGCATGGTGCGCAAATGTCCGACGCTGGTACTCGTCAACGCCGTTTTTGAACAAATATGTCAACTAGCGCACCAACCCTGGATCAGGTCCGGCGAACCTACGCGGCAGCATTCAGCGGCTCACTCATCCTCCAAAACGAATAATACGTCGTCTTCCGCTGCTTGCCGCTGACCGGTCGGCCGACGCGGCGGTCATAGGTCACGGTGACGCCGTGGCGGGCCTGGAGCGCCCCCAGAAACACGCGGCGCGGGGGCAAGGTCAGGTCAAGGGCCGGCGCGAAGTCTTCGCTGGCAAGCCAGTACAGATCGTCAACCGGCCATTCACGACCACACAGGTCATGCTCGGTCATCCAAGCCACGAAATGGTCGGCGAGATGGTCGGCATTGCGGCG
>JAYSUN010000338.1:0-4375 GCA_043719045.1 Hyphomicrobiaceae bacterium
CTAGCTGTTGAACGTATTTGCAGTGGCTCTCTCATAGGCCCACTCCAACCAAGGCAGCAGCAATTTGATGTCGCTGGTCTCGACTGTTGAACCCGTCCAGATACGAAGCCCTGGAGGCGCGTCACGATAAAACGCGATATCACAGGCGGCACCCTCGGCTTCAAGTAGCGCAGCGATCTGTTTGGCGACGGCTGCCTGCGCGTCTTTCGGTGCGGCCGCGAGGCTTGAGTTGGCAAATTTCAAACACACGCTGGTGTTCGAGCGTGTGGCAGGATCGACTGCAAGATTGGCAATCCAGGGGGTCCGCGCGACCCAATCGTGCAGCGCTTGCGCGTTGGCGTCGGCACGTTCGCGCAAGGCTTTCGCGCCACCGATACTCTCGGCCCAGCGCAAGGCGTCGAGGTAGTCCTCAACGCACAGCATCGACGGCGTGTTGATGGTTTCGCCCTCGAAGACTTCCTTCATGAACTTACCGCCCTTGGTCAGGCGGAAGATTTTGGGCAAAGGCCAAGCCGGCGTATAGCTCTCCAAACGCTTAACTGCGCGCGGGCTCAGGATCAGCATACCGTGTGCGGCCTCGCCGCCGAGCACCTTCTGCCACGAGAAGGTGAAGACATCGACCTTCGACCAGTCAACCGCTTGGGCAAATGCAGAGGACGTCGCGTCGACGAAGGTGAGGCCTTCGCGATTGGCCGGGATCCAGTCGTAGTTGGGAATCCGCACGCCGGACGTTGTGCCGTTGCCGGTGAAGAGAACATCGTGCGCGAAGTCGACCTGTTTCAAGTCAGGCAGTTCGCCATAGTCTGCTTTCAGGACCCGTGCATCTTTGAGCTTTAATTGTTTGACGACGTCGGTCACCCAGCCTTCGCCGAAGCTCTCCCAGGCGAGTGCATCGACCGGGCGTTGGCCGAGCATGGTCCACATCGCCATTTCGAAAGCGCCGGTGTCGGACGCAGGCACGATGGCGCAATGAAAGGCCTCCGGCAGGCCGAGCAGAGCTTTGGTCTTGTCGATGGCGAGCTTTAACGCAGCCTTGCCGTCTTTCGCGCGGTGCGAGCGGCCGAGAAAGGCTTGGTCGAGCGCTGTGAGGGACCAGCCCGGGCGCTTGGCACAAGGACCGGACGAAAAATGTGTCACAGCCGGCTTGATGGCCGGTTTGGCGGTTGCTGTCATCGTCTATCCTTCCAGATAGCTGCTGCCCGTTGGGGGGCAGTGACCCAGGCGGGCCTTAGGACAGACGTGACGTCGGTGTCAATCGGTGCTGGTCTCGGTGCTGGTCTAGAAAGCCGGGCGACCGAGCTCCCCCGCGCAAGGGGATCGATAGCAACAACCGTCGAAGGACGCCCACAAAGCTAAGTCAATCGCGCTCCGTGAGCGTTGTTCTTGGCGCCCAATCTCGCCCTTGGTATCCCGGATGTTTGCGTCGCCAGAAGACCGGTCGGAAATTTCGGGACACCGAGGGCGAATGGAGGGCTGGTTGTTGAAGGTCTCCTGACGGAACCGACTTCGCACCGCGCCTTCGATCTACTCCGACTTCGTGACACTCATGTCCGGTGCGTCCTCGTTCTTCATTCCTTGAACGTGATAGCCACAATCGACATGGTGGATTTCGCCGGTGACGCCACGACCGAGATCGGACAGCAGATACAATCCGGAGCCGCCGACTTCCTCGATCGTCACGGTCCGGCGCAACGCCGAGTTGTACTCGTTCCACTTCAAGATATAGCGGAAGTCGGAGATGCCTGAGGCAGCCAACGTCTTGATCGGGCCAGCGGAAATAGCGTTGACGCGGATGTTCTTCTTGCCGAGGTCGGCTGCCAGATAGCGCACGCTGGCCTCGAGTGCCGCCTTGGCCACGCCCATGACGTTATAATGCGGCATGACTTTTTCGGCGCCGTAGTAGCTCAAGGTCAGCAATGAGCCGCCCTTGGGCATCATCGTCTCCGCGCGTTGGGCAAGCGCTGTAAACGAGTAACACGAAATCAACAGCGACTTGCTGAAGTTGCCCTCGGTGGTGTCGACGTAGCGGCCATCAAGTTCAGCCCTGTCGGCATAGGCGATGGCATGAACCAGAAAATCCAGCTCGCCCCAGGACGTCTTTAGCTCAGCAAAGACAGCGTCCATCGAGGCGGTGTCGGTGACATCGCAGGGCATCACGTGTTTGGAATTGACGCTGGCAGCCAGGGGGCGCACTCGCTTTTCCAAGGCCTCGCCCTGAAACGTGAACGCCAGTTCGGCCCCCTGCGCCGCGCACGCCTGAGCGATGCCCCAGGCGATCGAGCGATTGTTTGCGACGCCCATGATCAGGCCGCGCTTCCCCTTCATCAGGGTCCCCGTCGGCACAACATAGTCTTCAATCATGGCGACGATCCCTCGGCGGTCAAACATCTAGTCCATTGGACACGGTCGTTTAACGGCTCCGAGCGGGATGGTCCAGATCGGACACGCGTTCCAATTGATTCGTTTAACCTTGGTTTTGGCCAGCCTGGGTTGTCAGCGCCTCATGGCGCAGGCGCCGCCAGTGGTTTGGCTTTCTCGACAACGAACGTGCCAACGATCTTCATCGGGATGGTGCCGATGTTCTTGGCGCTGTGCACCGCACCCGCCGGGATCAGATACGAGTCGCCCGCCTTGATGGTGAACTCCGGCTGGCCTTCGATCACCATCGTCGCTTCGCCTTCCTGGACGTAGCCCATCTCAATCCCGGGATGGGTGTGCCGCGCCACAACCCCGCCCGGGGCGACGGTAATCAACATCAAATGTGAGGCGAACAGATCGCCAGGAAATTCGCCCTTTTGCAGGGGTTTGCGGACAATCGCGTCCTGCGCCCATGCGGCCTGCGCGCTCAGCGCCAAGCTCAAAGTGACGACCGCGGCTAATCTTGATCTGGTCATGGCAGCTCCCTCCGAATGCAGCAGTCAGCCAAGCTACCGCGTCACATGCCAACTGTCGATTCCAACTGCAGCCGCGAGCCGTCAGGGTCGTCGCGACCTCACATGCGGAGGCACCGACGTGCCGCGGTACATGCCGGTTTAACAGCTTTTGGAGACTGTCCTATGCGCGTTCGTTCAGCCGCTAAAGGGATAGTGTCCGAAAAAGGAGCGCTAACCCGAACTTTGACGGTTTGTGATTGACCGCTTGGGATTGCCAGTGTCAGGCATATCCGCCAAGCCCCGCGACGAACCGCCTGGAGGGCGCACGGTGTTTTTTGCGCTAGATCAACAGTCCACTCGTCCCGATGTGCAGATTGGGTCGAGACTGAGGGGAGTCCGATGACCCAGCCGAATCATTACGCCCGTGTCTTTTCGGATGCGTTGGCTGTCATTCATGCCGAAGGCCGCTACCGCGTCTTCGCCGATATCCGGCGCGCGCGCGGTGCCTTTCCGGCTGCCGAGCAGGTGCTCGCCAATGGTGTCGTGCGCCCGATCACGGTTTGGTGTTCGAACGACTATCTTGGCCAAGGCCAGAACCCAGTCGTCCTCGACGCCATGCGCGAGGCCCTCGACAAGGTCGGCGCCGGTTCTGGTGGCACCCGCAACATCTCGGGCACGACGCATTATCATGTCGAACTCGAGCACGAGTTAGCGGACCTGCATGGTAAGGCCGCCGCACTGGTCTTCACTTCGGCCTTTGTTGCCAATGACACGACGCTCGCCACGCTTCAAAAGCTCATGCCCGGCGTGATTGTCTTCTCCGACGCCAAGAACCACGCTTCGATGATCGCTGGCATTCGCCATGGTGGCGCCGAGCGACGCATTTTCAACAATAACGATGTCGCCGATCTCGAACGGCAATTGGCCAGTGTCCCGCTTGAGCGCCGGAAGATCATTGCCTTTGAGAGCGTCTATTCGATGGACGGATCGATGGCGCCGATTTCGGCCATTTGCGATTTGGCCGACAAATACAACGCCCTGACCTACATCGACGAGGTCCATGCGGTGGGCCTTTACGGTCCGCGCGGCGGCGGCATTGCCGAGCGCGACGGCGCGATGCATCGGCTTGACATCATCAATGGCACGTTGGCCAAAGGGTTCGGCGTCATGGGCGGCTACATTGCCGCCAGCCGCGACATCTGCGATGCGATCCGCAGCTACGCCCCGGGCTTTATTTTTTCGACGTCGTTAGCGCCCGCCGTTGCTGCAGGCGCTTTGGCCTCGATCCGCCACCTCAAACGCTCCCAGATCGAGCGCGCACGACATCAGGAGCGCGCGGCCACACTGAAACGCAAACTCAAAGCCGCGAACCTGCCGGTGATGGACAATCCGAGCCATATCGTACCCGTGCTCGTCGGCGATCCCGTGCATTGCAAAATGATCACGGACGCCCTATTGGATCGATACGGCATTTATGTTCAGCCGATCAACTATCCGACCGT
>JAYSUN010000339.1:0-12916 GCA_043719045.1 Hyphomicrobiaceae bacterium
CGATGGCTGGGAAAACCCGCTTGTCCGAGACTTTCCGATCGAGGATGATTTCCGAGTTACCAGTGCCTTTGAATTCTTCGAAGATGACTTCATCCATGCGCGATCCGGTATCGACCAGGGCGGTCGCAATGATTGTAAGCGAGCCACCCTCTTCGATGTTGCGGGCCGCACCAAAGAAGCGTTTTGGCCGTTGCAAAGCATTGGAGTCGACGCCACCCGTCAGGACCTTGCCGGAAGATGGCACGACCGTGTTGTAGGCGCGGCCAAGGCGCGTGATCGAATCCAGCAGGATGACCACGTCGCGCTTGTGCTCAACGAGGCGCTTGGCCTTTTCGATAACCATTTCTGACACATGCACGTGTCGCGTGGGTGGCTCATCGAAGGTCGAAGCGACCACTTCGCCCTTGACCGAGCGCTGCATGTCGGTGACTTCTTCGGGCCGTTCATCGATCAGCAAGACGATCAGATAGCATTCCGGATGGTTCTTCGTGATCGCGTGAGCAATGTTCTGCAACAGCATGGTTTTGCCGGTGCGGGGCGGCGCGACAATGAGGCCACGTTGTCCCTTTCCAATCGGGACGACGACGTCGATGATGCGGGGAGATAAATCCTTGATGGTCGGATCTTCAATTTCCATCTTCAGCCAACTGGTCGGATACAACGGCGTCAGATTGTCGAAGTGGACCTTATGGCGTTGTGCCTCGGGTTCCTCAAAATTGATCTTGTTGACCTTCAGCAGTGCGAAGTAGCGCTCGCCGTCCTTCGGGCCCCGGATCTGGCCTTCGACGGTATCGCCAGTGCGCAGGCTGAATTTGCGGATCTGGGTCGGGGAAACGTAAATATCATCTGGACCTGCGAGATAATTGACATCCCAGGAGCGCAGGAAGCCAAAGCCATCCGGCAGCAGTTCGACCGTGCCCATCCCAATGATTTCAACATCTTGAGATGCCAACTGTTTGAGGATGGCAAACATCAGTTCTTGTTTGCGCAACGAACTGGCACCCTCGACGCCGGTTTCCTCGGCAAACGCAAGGAGTTCCGTCGGCGACTTTGCCTTCAGATCTTGCAGTTTCACCTCTTTGACCGGAACCACGGGGGTCACGACGGTTTCGACAGGCACGTCCTGCATCAAATGCACTCCGGAACAGCTACAACGCGCGGGGAAGGGAAAACGGAGGAAAGCGCGGAGCCGGGTCATCAATGAGCCAGTGGGGAACCAGCCTTGTCAGCAGCAGAGAGCGGTAGGACCTTACGATCCCTACGGCCCAGCCGGGTAACAACCGGTACAGCAACGGCCTCTATCGGCGTCGCAGCTGAACTGACCCACACTCATAGCAGAGAAGCCTTGAAGTGCAAAGGGAATTTCTGCTGGTCAGCAACCCCTTACGGCCGGTGCCACGCTAACATGATGCAAACAGGACACAAACTGCCCTGCAGGTCGGGCAAGCCCGGACACGAAACGGCGCGTCGTTTCATTTTTGCGTCGCGCGTTGATGCCGAACTTCCGCTTTGGGCAAGACACAGCAAAATCGTCAAAACGGTTTCACAACCACCAAAATCACTATTGCGAGCATCAGCAGCGTTGGGACTTCGTTCATCACTCGGAAGAACTTTGGCGTTCTCACGCTTTGATCGGCCTCAAATTCGCGCCGCCAGCGCGCCATACTTCCCTGGACGCCCGTCAACGCGACGACGAGCGTCATTTTGGCCCAGAACCACTTATCGCCGAGATAACCCATCTGCCAACCCAGCAGCGGGCCGGTGACCCACACCACAAGCATTGCAGGGGTCATGATGAAGCGGAGCAGCTTGGCCTCCATGATCTTGAAGGTTGCCGCCTGCGGTGTGCCGTGCCCAGCCTCCGCATGATAAACAAACAGCCGCGGCAGATACAGCAGTCCCGCCATCCACGAGATGACCGCAACGATGTGCAGCGCTTTCAACCAGAGGATCATGGGTTCACCGCCACTCCCGGATGCGTTTTACGGCCCGGGCCACATTCTCCGGTGGTGTCTGTGGGACAATGCCGTGACCCAGGTTGAAGATGAACGGGTTGAACGCGAGGCTTCCGCAGATGGCGTCGATCCGGCGGTCCAAGGCGTCGCCACCGGCCACCAGAAGCAGCGGGTCTAAGTTGCCTTGCACCACGGTTTTGCCCGATAGGCTCAGTTTAATCTCAGCTAGCGGCATGGCTGTATCGCAACTCACTCCGTCGACACCGGTTGCCTCGGCAAACGCAAAACTCTGGCTGCCCGCTCCTCTCGGAAACCCCATGATCGGCACAGCCGGGTGCCGTGCCTTGACGCCTGCGACGATCGCCTTGGTTGGTGCCACCACCCAGCGTTGAAATTCGTCCTCTGCAAGGGTCCCAGCCCAGGTGTCGAAAATCTGCAGCAGGTCTGCACCAGCTGCCACCTGCAGTGACAGATACTCAATCGACGCGTCGACCAAAATGTCGATCAACTGCTGAAAACCCGCCGGGTCGCGATAGGCAAACAATCTTGCGGGCGCCTGATCCTTGGTTCCTAGGCCGGCGACCATATAGGTTGCCACGGTCCAGGGAGCCCCGCAGAAGCCGATCAGCGCGGTTTCTCTGGGAAGGTCCTGGCGTAGGCGCGCAACGGTCTCAGCGACGACAGCGTACTTCTTATGGGCTTGTGCCGGGTTAAGGAGCTTGAGTTCCGCAGCCGAAGAGATCGGATCAAGCCGCGGGCCTTCGCCATCGACGAACCGAACGCCCTGTCCCAACGCATCGGGTACGACCAAAATATCGGAAAACAGGATCGACGCGTCGAAGCCATAGCGTCTGATCGGCTGTAACGTCACTTCGGCTGCCAGACGCGGGTTGTAACAGAGATCAAGAAAGCTGCCCGCTGCTGCTCGGGTTTTACGATATTCCGGCAGATAGCGGCCGGCTTGGCGCATGAACCATACGGGCGGTGGCGACAAGGCGCGCCCATTGAAAACCTGCATCAGTCGTCGCATCGTCATCTCCTGCCGCATCGCCAAGCCGTTGTGTCTGACTGTGCCTTCTTCTTCCATTTAAAGATCTTTGACGGTTACTGTTACGACTCTTAGACGGTGGGTTGCGGGGATAGTGTTACCGATTTTACTTCTGCACATTGCGTCGATCGATCAGCGCTGCGGATCAACATGATGTGCCGTTTTCGTTGGGAGCGCACAAGGGCATAATTTACCTGCTATTTCATTTGGTTGCTGGGCTGTGGTCGGGATGTTGTCACGCGTGATGCTGTGGATGTTCGTGGAATAACCTCAAGACCTGACTGGCAACTCAATGTGTCGCAGTTTGTCGTCGCGTTCTGTTTTTGACTCCTAGAATCGGTGGACAAAACCGTGGATGGATCTGTGGATAGACTTGGAAAGTCTCGCCTTGACCTGACCCCATGTATAACCTGACTAGTTATCAACAGCACCGTCCACAGGCCGCCAACATGGTAGAGGCCTCGTTTCGAGTCCGCTATGGCCAACATTCTTCCAAGCTACTTTCATCTGCATTTGATTTCGGATTCGACCGGAGAGACGCTGACCACGATTGCGAAAGCCGCAGCGGTGCAATATGCGCAAGTGCGGCCGATCGAACACATCCATCCGTTGATCCGCAGCAAAAAACAGCTAGCGCGCGTTTTGACGGAGATTGAGCAGGCGCCGGGGATCGTCCTGTACACTGTTGTCAATCATGAATTGATGGAAGACATCGAGGCGCGGTGCCGGACACTAAAAATCCCGGCACTGCATGTCTTGAAGCCTATCATGCAGGTTTTTGAATCGTATCTTGGCGCTCCACAGACGCCCATTGTGGCGGGCCAACATGTTGTTGATGCTGATTATTTTCGACGTATTGATGCCCTCAATTTCAGCATGGCTCATGATGATGGTCGTTTGCCGGACGACCTCAATCAGGCGGATATTATCATCCTCGGTATCTCACGGACGTCGAAGACCCCCACCAGTATCTATCTGGCGCAGCGGGGCTATAAAACGGCAAACGTCCCGCTGGTGCCGGGGATTGCACCACCGCCGGTTCTGACTGGCAAACATTCGGCGTTTATTGTCGGTCTGGTTGCGAGCCCTGAGCGTATTGCTGAGGTCCGCCGTAACCGGATGTCGATGTTGTCAAAGACTGATATCGAAGGATATGCGGACAGGCATCAGATCACAGTTGAACTGAACCACTCTAAGCAATTATTTCAGAACAATAAATGGCCGATGATAGACGTCACGCGGCGGTCCATTGAAGAGACTGCGGCGCAGATCATCAAACTGTTGCATGACCGAGATACGGCCGACGAAGAGCAGCGAGAGACTGGTGATGGTTGAGGTTGGCGAACGTGAATTGATTCTGGCGTCGGGCAGCCGGTTCCGCCGGCAATTGCTGGAGCAAGCGGGGATTAAAATCCGTGTCATTCCAGCCGTGGTGGACGAGGCGGCCATCCGGGTGGCATTGACGGATGATAATCCTGATATTGATGCTGCCGATGTGGCGGAGGTTCTGGCCCGAACAAAAGCCGAACAGATCAGTGCATTGCATCCGGATGCGCTCGTGATTGGTGCTGATCAGGTTCTGGTCTGCGGGGGAGAAATATTTGGCAAGCCGGCATCCGTTGCCGCCGCCCGTGTGCAGCTGTCGGCGCTCCGAGGTTTAACCCATGCTCTACCCACGGCCGTTGCCTTGGCTGAGCGTGGCGCAACCGTCTGGTCCCATGTCGATGAGCCGCAACTCACAATGCGGCGTTTCTCGGATGCGTTTCTGGAGGCTTATCTGGAAGTCGAGAGTGATGCGGTCACCGAGACAGTCGGCGGGTACGCTCTCGAAGGTCGGGGGGCGCAATTGTTCGATAGCATTGATGGAAATTATTTTTCCATCATCGGTCTGCAGTTGATGCCATTGCTGGCTGAGCTGCGCTTGCGGGGCCAGATCCGCGAGTGATTTCCGAAGACGCCATTGGAGCGCTGACTGATGCTGATCATTGGACTGACTGGATCGATTGGGATGGGCAAGTCGACCGTGGCAAAGCGTTTTGCGGCTCTTGGGATTGCGGTGTGTGACGCCGATGCGCTGGTTCACGAACTTTATGGGACAACGGCTGTTGCGCCGATTGCAGCGGCGTTCCCTGGATGTGTTGTCGACGGCTTGGTTGATCGGCAAAAACTAGCGGCTCGATTGATGGTTGATCCAACGGGTTTCAAAAGGCTCGAGGCGATTGTTCATCCACTCGTGATTGGTGCTGAGAGAGATTTTCTCCTCGCGACCGAAGCATCAGGGTCAAGTCTCGTGGTTCTTGAAATCCCACTGTTGTTCGAGACTAAAGGTGATCGTCGCGTGGATGTAACTGTGGTGGTGAGTGCGCCCGCTGAGACGCAACGCCTGCGGGTTCTCGCAAGGCCCGGGATGACAGTTGAGAAATTCGAGCAGATTCTCGCTCGACAGATGCCGGATGCAGAGAAGCGCGCGTTGGCTACGTATGTTGTGGATACTGGCGTGCCGGTGGCTCAGACTTACGTGCAAGTTGATAAGCTCGTTGCTGATTTGCGAGGCAAATCAGGCACGGCGCTGCGGCAACACTGGGCCTGATCACTTGATCATGAGGGTCGATGCGCGAGATTGTGCTTGATACAGAGACCACGGGGCTCGATGCCAAGAACGGTGATCGCCTGATTGAAATTGGTTGTGTGGAAATCATCAACCGTTACCCGACTGGGTTGGAGTTTCACCGCTTTCTCAAACCTGAGACCAAGCGGGTCCATCCGGACGCTTTCAATATCCATGGTATCTCGACTGAATTCCTTCAGGATAAGCCCTACTTTCAGACCGAGGTTGACGCGTTTCTCAACTTTATCGGTGATGCCAATCTGGTCATCCACAATGCCCCGTTTGATATCGGTTTCATCAATATGGAGTTGGATAAGGTTGGGCGTCAGCCGTTGATGCTGACACGGGTTACGGACACATTGCAACTTGCGCGGCGCAAACATCCAGGCGCTCCAGCAACACTCGATGCGCTGTGTAAACGCTATAACATCGACACCACGACGCGGACCAAACACGGCGCCATTGTTGACTCACTTTTGCTGGCTGAGGTGTATGTTGAATTGCTCGGCGAGCGGCAAGCATCGCTGACGCTCAGTTCATCTGACACATTTGGGAGCGGGGCCGACGGTCAATCAAATGGCCAAGAAAAATCTGCGCGTCTTCGTCCGCGCCCGGTGGCACTCCCATCCCGCTTGACACAAGCGGATCTCGATGCGCACGCCCTTTACGTCGACACGCTGGGTAAGAACCCGCTTTGGAAGCGATCGATCCACTGAGGCTTCGAGGCACGTTGGTTATTTGCGCTTGGCGTCTTGCGCGTCCCAGATATCGGTTCCGGCGTCGCGTGCGGCTTGCCGGCAATCGCCTGCACAGTCAATCCAGGTCCCACTCGGCAATTGGACCTCTTTGAAGGCAATGGCGTTGATACTGACATCGCGGGTTGTCAGCGTCATCTTTTGATAAGGTGGCCGCCGACTGTCGATCGTGATCTGCCCGGTTCCGGTGATGATGCGGGGATGTGCGCGTTGGTACCAGTGCGCAAATGCCAATAGGGCGAGCAGTGCTGTCGCCAGTGTGATGCCGACAGATTTTCCGCGCATGGCCACCTCCAGGAGTTTCGGTTATGCAGCAGTCATCTGATATCACTTCAACATGCCACCTGTGCCGAGTTGCAAGCAGAGAAACAAGGGCGATCTGATGACCGCGATCGACGTACCGGATGACGATCCCTACCTTTGGCTTGAGGATATCGACGGACTGCGCGCCAGTGCGTGGGCCGATGCTGAAAGTACGAAGACATTGAGGCGCTTCGATACGGACGCTTTTCGCGCTGATCGAGAGACCTTGACGCAGTTGTTAGATCGGCCGGACAAGCTGCCGTACATCGCGCGGCGCGGTGTGTACATTTACAATTATTGGACCGACAAACAGAATCCTCGCGGCCTTTGGCGGCGGACAACTCTTGAAAGCTATCGTGCGCCTGCCCCGCAGTGGGATGTGCTGTTAGATCTCGATGGGTTGGCAAAAACTGAGGCTGAAGACTGGGTCTGGCAAGGCGCTGGCACGCTTCCAGGGACCCATGATCGGGCTATACTACGGCTGTCGCGCGGCGGTAGCGATGCCACGGTGTTACGCGAGTTTGACATCGAGAATCGGGTTTTTGTTGCAGGTGGCTTTGAGCTTCCCGAAGCGAAGGGCGGAGCTGTTTGGTGGGACCGAGATACGGTCCTCCTGTCCAGTGTTCATGGTGGCGAGCAGCACGCGACTACCTCGGGCTACGCGCGGACAGTGCGGCTGTGGAGACGTGGCGCTGATCCAGCCAATGCTCCCATCATTTTCGAGACGGTTCGCACAAACATGAGTGCCTGGGCGATAGTCGACAGGACCATGTCGCAACCGAGTGTCTGGTTCTGTGAGAAGCCAGGGTTCTTTGATGCGATCTATTGGGTGGGTGGTTTAACGGGCCCCAAAATCCGGATTGATTTGCCAACGGATGTTTGGCTCGAGACCTATGCCGATTGGATGATTGTCAAACCGCGAACCACTTGGAGCGTCAGTGGACGAACCTATGCGCCAGATACGCTTGTCGGCTGTTCGCTAGCGCGATTTCTTGCGGGCGAGCGAAAGTTTACCGAGCTGTTCACACCAACGGACCGCAGGGCCTTGCAAAGCTGGACTTGGGCCAAAGGTCAGTTGTTGGTGTCGATCCTTGATGAGTTGCAGCCGCGCTTCGACGTGTTTACGCCGTCGACCAATGGTTGGGAGAAGAGCGCGCTGCAAGGCGTTCCGCAGGTCGGTGTTGTCAGTATCGGTCGCCTTGATACAGAGGAATCTGAGAGTAACGGCGATCTGCTGATGACGTCAGAAGACCCACTGACGCCGACCATGCTGGCTCTGATTGAAACCGGTCAAGCGCCGGTTGTTCTGAAACAGACATCGCGAGCGTTTGACGCTGGGGGTCTGATTGTAACCCAGCATCTGGCCGTCAGCTCTGACGGTGAACGGATCCCATATACGCAGGTTGGACCCGAACAGAACACGGGCCATGCTCCGGTTCATATGACCGGGTATGGCGGGTTCCGTGTGACGTCGCAACCCTACTACAGCACTGCTGTCGGGAAACTCTGGCTCGAGCGTGGTGGAACGCATGTGATCGCCAATATTCGCGGCGGGGGCGAGTTTGGTACGCGATGGCATGAAGCTGGCCGACGCGATAAAAAACCGCTGAGCCATGACGATTTTGCAGGCGTTGCGGCCGATCTGGTTCGGCGTGGCGTGACGTCGCCGAAACGGATCGCTGCCGAAGGCGGCTCGAACGGTGGTATCCTGATCTCGAACATGCTGACCCGCTATCCTGAGCGGTTTGGTGCGTTGTTTTGTACGATCCCGCTGATCGATATGCGCCGATACTCAAAGCTACTTGCCGGCGCCAGCTGGATCGCTGAATATGGTGATCCTGATAAGCCTGAGGATTGGGCGTTTCTGAAGCTTTATTCGGCTTACCACAATGTTGAGCCTGGTCAGGCGTATCCACCGATCCTGATTGCGACCACGCGTAAGGATGATCGTGTTCACCCGGGCCACGCTCGGAAGTTCGCCGCGAAACTTCAGGCGATGGGGTACGACCAGACTCGATACTTCGAGCTTGCAGCCGGTGGCCATGGTTATGGCAAGGATAACAGCGAGCGGGCGAATTTTATCACGCTCGGTTTTTCGTTCCTGGCTGATGCGATCGGATGGAAGTCAGCGTCACGTTGATTTGCGTCATACCCACGCGCGGAAGTTTTTAATTCTGCCGCTGGTGCGGACAGGCGCCGGTCTTGTCTTGCTTGCGCGTGCCCACATGCGTCACCGCAAGCCGGCCGGCACGCGGTCAGCGGCAGGACCGGAGAGAACTTTTCCGGTTCGGTATCATATGCCGGTGGGCTGCGCGGTTTCGATCGGGCGCGACCAGTTTGGTCGTGGTTTGGAACTGCGTGTTGCCAGTTCTATGGTATCTGCGTTTTCGACTGTTACAACGCTGTGAGTGGGCTGCTGCACAGTCTCAACGGATGGCTCCGAAGTGGTTTGTGAGTCGACGGCTGCGCGGCGCTTGGTTGCCAGTGCCATTCTGCCCGCAGGAATGCGCGGGTCCGGTTCGGCTGCAAGTTCGGAGCGACGACCTGATGTTGCAGGGCCTCTCGTCGTGAGTTGAGTAAGCGCTGGCGGTAGATCTGTTGCGCCTCTTTCGACTTGTGCCTCCGCTGGGTCGTCAGTGACGATCCGGACCTTGCGGCCGGCCGGGATTGGACGCCAGACGTGCGCAATTCCGGGTTCGACGCGTGGGCTTTGGTTTTGTGTAGATTTTGGTTCGGCGATGGCGGTAATGATCGGATTCAGCGCCGCTTCTGAATGATCTTTTGCAGCAGTTTCCGGCGCCCACAGTTTGTGACGGAGTTGGAGTGCGGGGCGCTCGACAAGTTCCCACGACAGGTATGCCAGGATCAAGACAACACCGCTGGTGATCAGGATCAATGGCACAACATGAATTCCGGTTGCGAAGTGCAAAACGACTTGAGCAATCGGCATATGGTAGAGATAAGTCGCGTACGAATAGTCGTTGGCGTTAGTGTATCTGCGCAATTTGCCAAAAGTAAAACTTGAAAGCCACAAGATGCCGTAGCCTAAGCCGATGGCTGCAGCTGGTTCCTGAAACCGCGTCCCGATGGCAAACCAAAATACAGCACCGGCCGGTATCAGTAGGGATGCATGAATGGGGATGAAGCGACGCAGCGCATAAGCCAGCACGCCGGCGCCAAAGAACGTCATGAAGTAACGTAGGACATCGAGCGTTGATTTCTCACCGCCATGCAATGTCAAGCCAGTTGGTTTGTAGAAGACTACAATGGTCCAGAGGGCGGCGGCGGCAAATGCTGTCTCCCGCCAGCGCTTGAGCCTGACGATGAAGAAACCTGCGATTGCCAACAGCATGTAGCAGAGGACTTCATACTTCAGCGTCCAGACAGAGCTGTTGACGACGCGCGGGACCGGATTGTCGTGAAATACACCCGGCAGTTGACCCGAACCGCTCCATAGAGAAATGGTTTTGGCGATGTAGGCCGCGACGCCTTGATCTTTGAGATACAAGATTGAAGGAAGTGTCGTGAGCCAAGGTCCGATCGCGAGTGCTGTCAGAAGCACGCATACGATCAACGCGGGAAAAATGCGCAAACCTCTGGCTGTTGCATAGTCGCGGATATTCCCGCTCGTGAACAAACTCTGCGCAACCAGAATTCCCGATAGGAAAAAGAAGAGCTGCACGCCATGCTGACCGAGGGTATAGTTGGTCCAACGATACAGCGGCTCCATCTGCCCCTGACCGGTGGTCAAATAGATCGAATGTGAAATCAGGACGGCAAGTGCCAGAACGAGACGCATGACGCCAAAGCTATTCTTGTCTGGCGTCAGCATATCGCTGAGCCAGGAAATGTTTTGTGTGAATTCTGGTGGTGCCGATCGTGATTCTGGCGGGGTATGCTGCGGCCTGCCGGACTTCATCTGGTTGGCAGCGCGCGCGCCGAGATCAAGCCTGGATGTCGCTTTTCGGGGCACATTGCGGGACGCCATGAACAGTCTCACTGAACGATTTGTTACTCAGTGAGGCATAGAGCAGGTGTCGTGCCAACCGATCCGCTTGGCAGATTTCCTGGACATCATCGTTGTGTAAGGTGCGGACGATCTGGTCTGCAGGTGGCGGCCCAGGTTGCTGCGGCCAAAGCCGTAAATCCACCATAGACGATGCAATAGGCTTTAAAGCGTGGGTAGGGTGTGAGCCAAACATAGTCGATCTCGATGTAGATGAGCGAGATGGCCAGTGTGACGTAGAGCAACGGTGGATAGAGGTAGAGAGTCAGCAAGGGTACCGCCATGGTGTAGTACCAAGGATAATGCGGCGAGATTAATAACAAGAACGCGCCGATCAAGGTTACGGGCAACCATGCTGGAAGGGTTGATGCTTTGGTTTTCAGTGCGACCCAGATCCCAAGGCCGACAAGTGTGCCTGCTGCGAGCTTGGCATAGGTTGAGCCGGATATGATCCACCAGCCGAAATGCTTTGGAGCAAAGGCCAGGAAGAAGCCCCAACCCTCTTCGTTGTAGCCCTCGTCGTGCAAGTGCTTGAACAACGAGCCGAGTAGTTTTTCTGGTGTCACGGCTGGGAAACCAAAGCCGTAGATCTGTGGCCATAAATACGGGATAGTGAGCAATAGTGCGGCTGCAGCGCCGGCGGCTGGCATGCGCCAATCCCAGCGTCGCCAGACTGCGGCCGCCAGATAAACTGGCCAGTATTTGACCAATGCGGCGCCCGCAAATGCTGCGCCGGCCCAATTTGTTCGCCCGCGAGCGGCTGCGAACATTGCAAGCGTAACACAGAGAACTGCAACGGCGTCGATATGACCGTGACCGGTAAACTCCCATAGTGGCAAAGGATGCCAAGCATAAATCAGGACCCTTTCGCGTGGCAGATTGACAGCCGCAAGCCAACCGATCAAAGCAGTGATGATGCCGGCCTCGACGAACAACATCAGTGCCTTCACCCCAGTTATGGAGTCGTGGATTCTGGTGGCGATCAGAAATGCGATTTGGGCGAGTGGTGGATAAATTGTCGGATATGTTTCCTTGCCGTTGATGTTCGGAAAAATGTCGGTGTCTTGAAGATGGCTGAGACGTGGGTCGGCTGGGACGGTGAGGTAGGGATTGACTCCCGCGGCCTGCAAGCGCCCATCCCAGACATAGCGATAGCCGTCCGTGGTGATGCCGACTGGCGCCAGAAACGCTATGCCACGCAAGACAGCGGCGATGACCAAAATCCAAACCAGCGCGCTTCGAGGGAGCCGTGCTGTTGCGGCGATCCAGACAGTCAAGGCGTAGACAAAGCCGTGGATCAGGATTGAAAAGACATAGCCGTCGTGGCTCTTACTATTCAGCGATTGTAGGCCGAGGCTGACGCAAACAATCAACGCGACCGCCAATAGGAACAACAGCCGAAGTCGCCGCGGAGGATCGATTTGTCCCAGTGGCCCTGCGCCTGGACCGATATCCTTTGCAGGCATGATGCGTTCCCACCGATTTGATTGCCGGTCTCGTAACATGTCTTGTCGGTCAAGTTGATCACACTCGCGCTATTGGATGGCTTGTGTCTGGGAACAAGTTTTCTGTCGACAGTTGACCGGGGAGCCAAACATTTGACCTGGTGAACAGAGGCTAACGGACCAGTTCAGACTGCGTTCAATGCGACGAAGGTAGTGTCTCGTTATGCTTAAGCGGCATCCCCCGACGCCGCGCGAACCGAAGAGACACTGCCATGATTGCCTATGGAACCAAAATTACCAAAGTCGCACTGACGTCGGTGTTATTGATCGGCTCGGTTGGAGTGGCCGTTGCTGACGAGGATGATCGTCGTCGCCAGATCGGTGAGCTACAGGCCCGTGAAGCCCGCCAAATCGAAGAGGGCCGGTACAAGGGTGACTTGAACCGTCGCGAGTATCGTGAACTGTTGGCTGAGCAAAATCGGATTGCTGAGTTGGAAAGGAACGCGAAAGCCGATGGCTATGTGTCGCGACGCGAGTTTCGCGAAATCCGGGAGGCTCAGGCCAGCGCCGCTCAGCACATCAAGAGTGAGTCAACTGACCGCCAGGTCTCGCTGTGGCGCAAGTGGCTTTACAACCACCGGTACTGAGGTTTGATGGGCGAGGCGCAGATCAGCGTCTGTGCCTGCGATGGTCCCGGCCGCTATTCTCTCGGATCGCGGTCGAGGTCGTTGAGCGACATGCGCCGGCTCGGTATTATCAAGAGCGGTGATCTGTTTGAGCGATGGATTGGTGTTCA
>JAYSUN010000340.1:0-1617 GCA_043719045.1 Hyphomicrobiaceae bacterium
CGGCACGGCCCGCACTGGCCGTGATTCTTGGAGGGATGGAACGTCTGAGAGACACGCGTTCGCCATCCAGGAGGCCTGACGATATCTAACGCTCAACGAGATTGCGAATTTTCAGGTACAATGATTGTAGCTGAACGACCTCGGAAGGAGTTGACCAATGAAGCATCGTAAAACCCGAAATGATCTGAAATCCAATACCAGGACCACCGTCGCGGCGCTGCTCAATGCGCGCCTGGCCGATGCGATCGATCTCGCCTTGATGACGAAGCAGGCGCATTGGAATCTGAGGGGACGCCAATTCATCGCCGTGCATGAAATGCTTGATGGTTTCCGGACCGAGATTGATGGGCATGCCGATGTTCTGGCGGAGCGCATCGTGCAGCTTGGTGGAGTTGCGTTCGGCACGACTCAGGCAGTGGCGCAAAGCTCCAAACTTAAAGCCTATCCGGCCGATCTCGTCAGCGTGGAAGACCATGTCGCCGCATTGGCTGAACGCTACGGCAATCTTGCCAATGCGGCTCGCGCGGCGATCGACGCATCGGGCGAAGCCGGGGATGCCAACACCGCCGACATCTTCACCGCGTTCTCGCGGTCGCTCGATAAGGCGCTGTGGTTCCTGGAAGCCCATGAGGCGGACAATGCTTGAACGCCATATCGGCAAAACGTTGCCAGGCAAATTCTTTGAACAGCGAGGAACGGAAGTGTCAAGCAAGGTTCTGATTTACGGCGGTGGCGGAGGCGTTGGTTCGGCCGTGGCGCGCATTCTGGCGCAGTCGGGCTATGGCCTCTATCTCACTGGCCGCGGCGACCAGAAAGTTAAGCAGTGACCGAGGTGCCACATTCATCAACCGGGGTGATGTCTATTGTCGACCTAGGTTCATTTCCGAAGTCTGGCGTTGCTGTGATATTCGGAGCCGGTGGCGGTATCGGCTGCGCATTGGTTGACGCACTGAAGTCCACCGGCAGCTTCCGGCATGTGGCTGGTTTTGGCCGAAAGACTTCACCGTCAATTGATCTGCTGGACGAGGCCAGTCTGCAGCGCGCCGCGGCACTCGCTGGCGAAATGGGCGAGCTTCGGCTGGTGATCGATGCAACGGGGTTTCTCCATGATGATCGCCAGGGACCGGAGAAGAGTTGGCGCGAACTCGATTCGGGCAAACTTGCGCGCGCCTTCGCGCTGAACGCCACTGGACCCGCGCTGATCATGAAGCATGTGCTTCCACTGTTGCCCCGGTCGGGCAAGGCTGTGTTTGCGACCTTGTCCGCCAGAGTTGGAAGCATCGGTGACAATCGGCTCGGCGGTTGGTACTCGTACCGCGCGTCAAAGGCGGCCCTCAACCAACTTGTGCGGACTGCGGCCGTGGAATTGGCCCGCCGGTCACCGGAAGGGATCTGTATCGCCTTGCATCCTGGCACGGTTGCGACAGCACTTTCTGCTCCCTTTGCAGCGACCGGGTTGGAGGTCCACACGCCCGCTGAAGCGTCCCGCCATCTGTTGGCCGTCGTCGATAATCTCACTGTCGAGGCCAATGGTGGCTTCTTCGACTGGCGCGGCCAGCCCGTGCCCTGGTAGCGCAATGGCAAGGATGCGTTCAAAGTCAGAGCTTCCAACCAAGC
>JAYSUN010000035.1:0-2389 GCA_043719045.1 Hyphomicrobiaceae bacterium
GGTAAGATTGCATCCGCCCTTGCGCCGGACGCATCGACTACGCCACAGACAGCAAATGCTGCCACATCTACCAATCGCGGATCTCAGGCTAAGATAACCAGTCCAGCGGCGAAAAGCGGCGCTGATGCCCCTGCGCAAGCTGCGCTCGGCCCGTCGAAATCCGCGCAGGATTTTATGGCGTTGTCCACGCCGGGAAGCGATGCGTACCGTATCGGCCCGATGGATCTGCTCGATGTCACGGTGTTCAAAGTGCCCGAACTCACAAAGAGTGTCCAGGTCTCGGCTTCAGGGACGGTCAACATGCCGCTGATCGGTGAAATCGCGGCTGCTGGTCGGACATCGCAGGAATTGGAAGTCGATCTGACGGCCCGGTTGGGTGCCAAGTATCTGAATAAGCCGCAATTGAACGTCACCATCAAAGAATACAACAGTCAGCGCGTCACGGTCGACGGCGCCGTAAAGAAGCCTGGCGTCTTCCCTGTCCGGGGTAGCTTCACGCTGCTGCAGGTGATTGCACAGGCGGAAGGCCTTGATCCCTCGTCTGATTCAACTGTCGTGGTGTTCCGGCAGGCTGGCGGCAAACGGACCGCGGCCCGGTTTGACCTCGACAGCATCCGCTCTGGCGAGACCAGCGATCCACAGGTCCAGTCCGGCGATGTGGTCGTGGTCGGGAAGTCGGCCTTCAAGGAAGGCTTCAACAATTTTGTCAAGATTTTGCCACTGGCGAGCATTTTTGCTGGCCTCTGAGACCGGTTGTTTATAGCTCGTCTGAGCGATATTCGGTCACAATTCGGCATCAAACAGAAGCTTGCTTCATCGATGCGGGTGCGGCGCCTCGTTTCATCGCCAACGGTTCAGTGGTCATCATGCACGACGACATTCCAGCCACCTTAGATCAGCGTCCGCCGTCGTCGGGCCAAGTCATGCAGATGTCGCAGGTTGCGCCTGCGCGCTCTCCATCGTACGGGCTTGCTGGGCGCTATGGCGGAGAGATTGGTGGAGTTCCGACCGCGGATCGTCGGTTCGTTCTGCTCGAGTACTGGCAGATCATCAAAAAACGCAAGTGGTTGTTGCTCGGCATCGTCGCGGCATCCCTTGCCCTCGGACTGCTGCAGACCCTCAGTCAAACGCCACTCTATACTTCGATCGTTCGGTTGCAGATCGACCGAAACGTCTCGAAGGTGGTGGAAAGCGGCAACATCAATCAGAACGAAGGCAGCGATTTCGAGTTCATGCGCACTCAAATCGAGTTGCTACAGAGTCGTGCCATGGCCCAACGTGTGGCCTCAATGCTCAAGCTCGGCGACGATTCTGACTTCATCACTCCGGGCGGCAGCAGTGTCATGCAATTGCTCCGGCGCGCATTGCGGTCGGGATCGTCAACCAACCAAGCCGCGCCAGATCAGATGGCGCGGGAGAAGTCTGCGTCGGGAGTGGTCGGCGCCAACCGTGCCGTGCGTCCGATTGGCGGCTCGCGACTGGTCGATGTCCTGTACTCCGACCCCTCGCCGGTCCGCGCCCAACGCATCGCTGCGGCCTACGCCGAAGGCTACATTGCCTCGCAACTCGACAAGCGGTTCGAAGCCAATACCTACGCCAAGTCGTTCCTCGATGATCAGATCAAGCAGCTCAAACTGCGCTTAGAAGAGTCCGAGACGGCGTTGTTGGGCTTTGCCGAAAAAGAACAAATTATCGTCGTCAACGAGAAATCGTCGATCGCTGAAAACAATCTCGCTGCCGCCAATGCCGCACTCGGCACACTGATCGCTGAACGAATTCGCAACGAGCAACTTTCGAAACAGGTCGAAGCCTCCAGCGGAATCGATATTCCTCAGTTGCTCACCAATGGTGTGATCGATGGACTGCGCACACGGCGCAATGCGCTGGTGTCGGATTACAAGGAAAAGCTCGAGACCTTCAAGCCGAGCTATCCTGCAATGCTTGAGATCACCAGCAAGATCAAGGAAATAGACCGCCAGCTTGCGGTCGAGGTCAAAACCATCAAGTCCTCGCTGAGGGCCGCGTTCGAGGCGTCGGCCAACCAGGAAGCCGAGACCAAGTTACGAATTGAGACGCTGCGTTACGAAGTGCTCGATCTGCAGAAGCGCTCGATCCAGTATAATATTTTGAAGCGCGAAGTTGATACCAACCGCGGTTTGTATAACGGCCTGCTGCAACGCTACAAGGAAGTGGACATCGCCGGCGGCGTCGGTGCCAACAACATCTTTGTCGTCGACCGGGCCGAAGTGCCGGGATCGCCATCGTCGCCGGTGCTGTCGCGTTCATTGCTGATCGCCCTCGCGTTCGGTTTGGCGGCCGGGCTCGCGGCTGCGTTCGTGCTTGAACGGCTCGATGACACGATGCATTCACTCGAGGACGTCGAGCGCGT
>JAYSUN010000341.1:0-4370 GCA_043719045.1 Hyphomicrobiaceae bacterium
GTGGCCCGTCGCGCCAAAATTGCTGAATGGCCGCGACTTCTTTCAATTTTGGCGCGACATGAGGGCCACGAGCAAAATCATGGGCTGAGTGTGGCGTTGATCGCGCCTTGGTTGATACCAGTCGAGCCGGAACACCGATCAACCAAGGCGCGACGCCACACTAGACCGCTTCACGTGGTTCGGCAACCCGATCGTGATTCGCGGCACGGCGGGCCACGTCGCTTGTCGTTCGCCTTGCCGGTTTAGTGTGTGCTGACCAGTTTGAGACCGACGATCGACCCCAAGAGCAGCATGAGAAACAGCATGCGCATTGTATCTGTCGGTTCGTCGTACCAAGTGATGCCGATCAGGACCGTTCCAGCCGCGCCAAGGCCGGTCCAGACGGCATAAGCGGTGCCCATGGGCAACGTGCGCAGTGAGAGGCTCAAAAAGAAAAAACTCGCCGCGGCACAGAGCAAAAACGCGATGATCGGTTTCCATGACCAGGACGCGTCGACATAGCGCAGTGCCGTCGTGAAGCCGCACTCGAAGATGCCGGCAATCATCAGATAAACCCAGCTCATAAGAAATCCTCAGCGCCCGCTTTCGAGGCTTTCGACGATGACGTTGCCGTTGGTGTAGACGCAGATTTCAGCTGCAATCGTCATGGCCTTGCGGGCGATCGCTTCGGCCGCCATGTCGGTATCGAGCAGGGCCCTTGCGGCTGCCAGCGCATAGTTGCCGCCAGACCCGATGCCCATACAATCCCGCTCTGGCTCAAGCACGTCGCCGGTCCCTGTCAGTACGAGCGTTTTGTCTTTGTCCGCAACCAGCATCATGGCTTCGAGGCGGCGCAAATAGCGATCGGTGCGCCAGTCCTTGGCCAATTCGACGCACGATCGCGTCAGTTGTCCCGGATACTGCTCAAGCTTTGCCTCCAAACGTTCGAACAACGTAAACGCGTCTGCGGTTGCGCCTGCAAACCCACCAATGACGTCACCTCGACCGAGCGGGCGAACTTTGCGTGCATTGGCTTTGATGACCGTCGCGCCAAGGCTCACCTGGCCGTCGCCGGCAATGACCACGCGGCCACCTTTGCGGACAGTCAAAATCGTCGTGCCATGCCAGACCTCGAATCCAGACGCAGCTCGGCCAGCGCAATTCATGGTGAACTCCCGTGCATCGATTCAACTCCGGTGATATGGGCGAAGCGGCCAACGGAGACAAGGCTGCGCAATTCACTTACAAACATGGCTGGACAATAAAGCCTGCTTCAGTTGGCGTTCATGCCGGCTGATGCTCACCTCAACACAGGACGGCATTCGGGTGTCAGACCGCATTATCCTCGGCCATATCGCGACCGTACACGGCATTCGTGGTGAGGTTGTCATCAAGAGCTACACCCAAGATCCCGGCGATATCGCGGCTTACGGGCCGCTCAGTGATGACAAGGGAGAGCGCCGGTTCGTTATTGAAAGCGTGCGTGTGACTCCGAAAGGTGTGGTTGCGCGCATCAAAGGTGTCACGGACCGCAACTCGGCTGAGGCGTTGCGCGGGATTGCGTTGACTGTTGCCCGTGAGGCGTTGCCTGAAGCGTCGGGCGACGAATTTTATCATGCCGATCTGATCGGTATGACTGCGGTAGACCCTGAGGGCCAAGTGATCGGCAAAGTTCTCGCCATACACAATTTCGGCGCTGGCGATCTGATGGAATTGCAGCTGACCGGCGTCAAACAAACCGAGCTGGTGCCGTTCACCGATCCGGTGGTCCCGACCATCGACATCAAGGCCAAGCGCCTCACTGTCATTATGCCGGTACTGGTCGGCGAGCCCGAACCGGCCGAAGGGGAACGCGACGATAGCGAGGAGTGAAGGCTTATTCCGCCGCTTCCCGGGATGGCACACTGGTTTCTATCGCAGTGACATCCGGCATCGCAAACTCAAGAAAGCCATCGTCTAAGCGGCCGAAGCGCAGAGTCAACGTGTCGGTCACATAGCTCTGCGGTGCACGCCAAGGTGCAATATGGCCTTGCTTTGGTGTCTGATCGAGGGCTCGCGCAAAATAACCCGACGAAAAAGCAGACCAAGGTTTCAGTTCAAGTGGCGGGCCTTTGTGGCGCGGTACGGCGATGCGTTGTCCGGTTCGGTTCATGTGCTTGATCAGTCGGCAAAGGTAACGGCTCGTGAGATCGGATTTGAGCGTCCATGAGGCGTTAACGTAACCCATGATGTTGACGAGGTTGGGGACACCTTCATACATCACGCCCTTGTAGACGACGAGTTTGCCCGGATCGATGCGCCGGCCGTCAACGGTATAGCTGATGCCACCGAGGGCTTGCAGGTTCAGCCCGGTCGCCGTGACGATGATCTCGGCTGCCAATACGTCACCATTGCTGAGCTGAATGCCGGTTTCGGTCAATCGCTCGATGGTGGCGGTGACAACTTCAGCGCGGCCGCTATTGATGGCTTTGAAGATATCGCCGTTGGGCGCAAGACAGAGCCGCTGGTCCCATGGATCATAGCGCGGCGAGAAATGCGTCTCGATATCGTAGTTCGGGCCGAGGATCTGGCGCGCGCCAGCCAAAATCTGAGTGCGAATTCTGGCGGGGTTTGTTTTGCAGCTCCGGTACAGATACAAGCCCTGCAGCGCGCCTTTCCATCGGGCAATACTGGCGGCCTTTTGCAAAGGCAGCTTGTCGCGAAGTTGGTTCGCGAATGGATCCTCGTCGGGCCAGGCCACGACATAGCTTGGTGAGCGCTGCAACATGGTCACGTGTGCGGCTGTCTCAGCCAGCGCGGGCACCAGCGTCACGGCCGTGGCGCCACTGCCGATGATCACGACACGCTTGCCGGTGACATCGATATCTTGGGTCCACATCTGCGGATGGACGATCCGGCCCTTGAATTTGTCCGCATCGCCAAAGTCAGGCGTGAAGCCCTTGTCGTAGCGATAATAGCCAGCGCAGGTTGACAGCATGTTGCAAGTGATCCGCGAAGGCGTCCGCTCCGGCCCGCGCTCAAGATCCAGCGTCCATTGCGCGTCTGGCGTCGACCAGGATGCGGCCACCACACGATGTTGAAAGCGAATGCGCGAGTCGACGCCGGTCTCGCGCGCAGTATCCTGCAGGTATTTGAGAATCTCAGCCCCACCCGCAATCGATTTTCTGCCGGTCCACGGTCGAAACGAATAACCGAGCGTGACCATGCTCGAATCCGATCGAATGCCGGGGTAGCGGAATAAATCCCACGTGCCACCAAGCGTTTCGCGGCCTTCGAGCAGTGTGAAGGACGTGTCTGGGCAGTGCGTCTGCAGATGGTAGGCCATGCCGATGCCGGACAAACCCGCGCCAATGATGACAACGTCCAGATGTTCGGTCTTCATCAGGCCCTCTCGCTTTTTTTGCATCCGCATGCTGACATCAACGTGTTGTCTTGCGAAGCGTACCATTCAAGTCTGCTGCAGCGTAGCTCGTTGACGCGGAAAAAGCCCGATCGGCTGGATTCACTACGCTCAAATCCAAAGCATAGCCATGACCCCGCGAAATACGATCCCATCGGTCAAGCGTGTCATCGTCATCGGGGGCTCGTTGGGTGGTCTGTTTGCGGCCGTCTTGCTGGCACGACGAGGCATTGAGGTCGAAGTCTATGAGCGCAACATTTCGGAGCTCGCCGGGCGAGGCGCTGGTATCGTCACCCATGACGTATTGTTAACCGCGCTGGCGCAAGTGGGCGTCGGGACCGGCGATGATCTCGGCGTCATGGTGTCTGGGCGGCGGGTCTACGCGCGGGATGGCAGCCTTGTCGGGGAGTTGCCGTTTCCGCAACTCGCCACATCGTGGGATCGATTGTTTCAGCTGCTGCGGGCGCAGCTTCCGGGAGGCTGCTATCATGTTGGAAAACCGGTCGTGCAAGTACGGCAGAGTCGCGATCTGGTTACTGCGACATTCGCTGATGGAACGGAAGCGACGGCTGAACTGTTGATCGCCGCTGATGGGATTCGCTCGACTGTGCGTGCGCAGTTCCTGCCGGAGGTGAAACCGCTTTACGCAGGCTATGTCGCGTGGCGGGGTCTGATCGACGAGGATGCGTTGTCGCCTGCCACACGAGCGGCCCTGATGCAGCATTTTACGTTCTGCCTGCCACCGGGTGAGCAGATCCTCGGCTATCCTGTCGCTGGAGCCAACAATGTGCTCGCGGCAGGTCAGCGCCGCTGCAATATTGTCTGGTACCGGCCAGTTGATGCGACCCACGCGTTGCCCCGCCTGCTCACCGATGACTCTGGTCGGCAGCATCAGGGCGGCATCCCGCCACCGCTGATATCGCGCGCGGTGAATGCTGAATTGCGCATGGACGCTGAGCGTTTTCTCGCGCCAGCATTTGCTGAGGCGATG